>NZ_JALQDP010000046.1:0-25083 GCF_023631165.1 Caballeronia sp. AZ1_KS37
GGACCGTGAAACGACTCCACGCCGATGATAGTGCGGATACCCGTGTGAAAGTAGGTAATCGTCAGGCTCCTCATGCTCCAAACAAAAACCCCACCCCAAAAGGTGGGGTTTTTGCGTTGGGACTTTCACAGCATCTCACGCCAGCTTGCGAATAGCCGATTGCTGATAATTCTCGATGCCGATTTTGTCGATGAGGCCGATCTGAATCTCCAGCCAATCGATGTGATCCTCGGTAGCGTCGAGCAGTTCGACCAGGATCCCTCTTGAGACAAAGTCCCGCACCGATTCGCAATAGACGATCCCCTCCTTGCATTGCGCTTGGGCCGCCTGCTCGAGCTTGAGGTCGTTCTGCAGAGCTTCGAGCGTCTGCTTGCCAATGGCCAACGCATGAAGATCCTGCAAATTCGGCAGTCCATCGAGCATGAGGATTCGCTCGATCAGCTTGTCAGCATGCGTCAACTCGTCCATCGACTCGTCGTATTCGTGCGCGCCGAGTTCTTCAAATCCCCAATGCTGATAGAGACGCGCGTGCAAAAGATACTGATGCACGGCCGTCAGTTCGTTCTTCAGCTCGGCATTGAGGTAGTCAATCACTTTCGAATCGCCTTGCATACCGTCTCCCGCCTGGTCGCGTTGCCACACACTCAGAATAGACGTTCGGCGATGACGAGCCGACAACGAGATTCATTCGCATTAGTGGCGACACTGCCGCATCCGCCCGCGTAGCGGAAACTTCCCTCGATTGCGCGATTTTCATGCCTATAATCGAGCGCAAAAGGAACGAGCCGCACAGAGTACGCCTTGCAGATAACAACAAGGAGAGACGTCGTGCCCCGATCGAACCGTACCCGCGCCCCTTCAATCTTCAGCCCGAATATAGCGAGCACGGGCCGTCGGCAGTTCCTCGGCATGGCCGGCGCCGGAATGCTCGCGACACTTCTTCCCGGCTGCGGCAGCGATAACGCCGACTCCCAGTCCTATCCTCAAACCGTCGCCATGGGGCAGCAGGCAATCCAGCAGGCCATCGGCAATCCGACGCAGCCGGTCGCGGCAATATCGGTGGCCATGCTCAAGGGCAGCAACGTGTTCTGGCAGCAGGCGTTCGGCGTATCGTCGGTGCCGAACCAAACCAAGGCGACGACCCAGACGCGTTTCAACATCGGCTCCGTCAGCAAGCTGTTTGCGGCGCTCGCAGCGACGATCCTTCAGGATCGCGGACTGATCACGCTCGATACGCCGATCGTCCGTTATCTCCCGACATTCACGATGCTCTCGCCCGAGTACGCGAAGATCACGACGCGCCAGTTGCTCTCGCATTCGTCGGGACTGCCGGGCACGAATTCGCGCAATCTCTTCACGTTCGCGCCGGTTCCCGGCTACGCAGCCGATACGCAAGCCGAACTCGCGAATACGCATCTGAAGCATTACCCCGGCGAGCTTGCCGTGTATTGCAACGACGGCTTCACGATGATCGAGCAGATCGTCCTCGCGATGACAGGGCAGAGCTTCGCAAGCTTCGTGGAAGCGAACATCCTCGCGCCGCTGAAGATGACGAACTCCAGCTATCTAACGAGCGTGCCGAGCAGCGGCTCGTTCTCGTATCCGTTTGCGAACGGCACGCAGTATCAGGAATTCGTCAACGCCTATGCGACGGGCGGGTTGAGCTCGACGCCCGGCGACATGATGAATCTCGCGCAGATGATCATCGGCGGCGGCATGTTTCAGGGGCAGCGCGTAGTATCGGCGGCGGGCATCGCGCAGATGGGCACGGATCAAACTACCGGACTCCTGATTAATCCGTCGCCCGAATGGAAATGGGGACTCGGCTGGGACTCGATCAGGCAACCGGCGCTCGATGCAGCAGGCGTCCTCGGATGGGAAAAGGACGGCGGAACGGCCTTCTATTCGAGCGAGTTCTTTGTCGTGCCACAGGCGCAACTCGCGCTGATGATCACGGGCAATTCGGGCTACGACGCTCGCAAGATCGCCGAATCGCTCGTGCTCTCCGCGCTGAAAGAGGACGGCTCGATCGCCTCGCTGCCGGCCAAGATCAGCACGACGGCGCCATCGGCCGCATCGGCGCCGAACATCGTCACGGCTGGCGGTATCTACGGCAATTCCGACTCGCCATTCCAGGTGATCGCGAATCCGGACGGCAGCCTGCAATTGAACCAGTGGGATGGAAAGAAGCGTGCGTGGACGCAGCTTGGCGCATACCAGTATCGCAGTGACGGATGGTGGTGGAGCAATAGCGATAGCGCCTCGTATCGCTTCACGGTCGCTTCCGGAACCGATGAGAACGGCCACGCGTACAGCTATCGCTATCTGATGAAGCGTGTGGTGCCAGGCGCGGGTTACGCGTATCTCACGCTGCCGGTCGGTCAGCAACTCGGCGCGCTCACGCCGCTCGACACCGCATGGCAGCAGCGTTTGGACACGCAATGGACCCTGACGAACGATTCGCCAACGGCCGTGCCGATCGTCATCGATGGAAACGAACCGGCTTACCTGACCACGTTGCCCGAACTGCCGGGTTATGTGCTGTACGGCAACACGGACCTTCGCTATCAACTCTTCGTGCCGCTTTCGGACGATCGCGGCGGCATGTCGGTCAGGGTGCCTGGTAACTTCGGTCGCGATCTCTATGAGATCCGCTTTGCGTCAGCGAGTGGCGGCACGACACTGACGCTCGGAAGCTCGATTTACGCGAAGGCTTGAATGAAAGCACTCATTCGAAGCTAATTCACGGGAAGTAACCTGCTTCACATCGGCGATGCATGTGAAGCAGGTTCGACGAACGAACGTCATGCGCGCTGCGTCAGGCGGTGAAGCGATACGGCAAACGCCGCCTCCTACACGACAAGGAGCACATCATGTTCGCACTGCTTTCGCATCTTCTCGGCAAGCTGGTTTCCCGTACCGACATGCCTTCGCATAGCGCTTATCTCGCGTCGTCAGGCGATCTTGCCGATCTCGAACGCCGCATGCGTAACGTCGAAGACGAAGACCGCGCTTACAGCATGTCGTTTTGATGCGCGAAGACCCGCATGAAACATCCGCGGCTCAATTCGCCTCACGTCCTGTCGCGAGCCACGGCTTTCGATCTTCGAGGCAGACCATTCCTTCGTACAGTTCGACGTAGGAGCGGATCATCGCATCGAGACTGAACTTGCGCGCATGCTGGCGCAGCCGGTCGCGCGTAGAAGGATCGTCGAGCAAGGCGGTCGCCTCGTGAATTTTGTCGATCAACGTCTCGGGCCGGCCGACGTCGAACAGGAGATTCGAACGCGGCTCGATGATCTCGGGAATGCCGCCCATATTCGATCCGACGACGGGCACGCCATGCGAATACGCTTCGAGGACGACCAGCCCGAACGGTTCGTTCCACACGGACGGCACCACCAGAATATCGATGCTGCTCAGGAAATCCGAAGGATCGACCCGTCCGAGGAAAGTCACGCGCGGGTCCGCGTATTTCGTCTTGACCGAATCGACGAAGTCCTGATCTCCGGTGCCGCCGATCGAGAGCGTCCAGTCGAGCGTCTGGTCTGCGAGCAGTTGTTCCAGCAGCAACTCGACGCCCTTTTCAGGCAGCACGCGCCCGAGCATGCCGAGTCGCAATGGAGCGTTTCCATCTTGTCTCGAGTGCTGTGCCGCGACGGAATCCATGGCCGGCTGATAGCAATTGTTGATGACGGTCGTCTTTGCCGCACGCGAGAAAAAACCGCTCTCGAGATGCTTCTGCAAGACGAAATCGCTGACGCCGACCGCAACGCTGACCTGCGCGGATGCGATCTGCTTCGGCTTCGCATACAGCGAGCACACGCCGCACTGACTCGCGCAGGGCTTGCCGGCCGTGAGCATGCTCGCCGTCGGGCACAACAGATAGTAATCGTGGATCGTATGTACGATAGGCGCGCCCGCGTTGTTGGCGACGCGCCATGCATCGACGGAAAGACACGAGAGGTTGGCAGTATGAATGATGTCCGGCTTCTCGCGCTCGATGATCTCGGCGAGCTTTCGCGTCATCGACGTGTTGCGCACGTCGATCGCGTGCCAGATCAGCTTGGCGACGCGGGAATGCTCGCCAGGCGCATGCGGCCAATAGAGATTGGTCGAACGCAGACGATAGACCTTCGCGCCGTTGACGACTTCATTGCGATCGTCGCCTGTGCCGGTCGCGCAGACCACGCAAACCTCTATGCCTGCCTTGATGAGGCCATCGGCAAGGAGTCGCGTCGCAACTTCGGCGCCGCCGACCTCGTCTGGAAAATATAACGTGTTCGCGATCAGTACTTTCACGGCGTATGGACAGGATGCAGATCACTACGAGCCGGCGGCTTGGCGGTGCGAAAGTCTTCGCGCGCGCCGTAGCTTGTTGAGCGCTTGCCGATGATGTGACGGGGCGGATGACCCTTCATGTGTCGCGGCTCCGGTTCTACAGCGTATGAGCTGATGGCTGACAGTTGGCGCCGCGTCACCTCGATCCGATCGACGACAGGATTGGAAATCGAGTGCGGTCGTTCGAGCTGAACTTTGATCCTGCAAGGTGTGCGGCCCAGTTTACCCCATGAAAGCAAGGGGTATCGCGTTTTTTCAATTTGCGTGCTGCCTACATGCTTTGCGTCTTCCTTATGAATCGATAGCCCGATTTTTACCTTGTGGCCAGCAGCAAAAACGATATGGACCGTGGCAAGGTTACGGACATACGGCGCGTGGCAGCGCCTGTTCTTCGAGCACGCTTTCATACAGCGCGCGATATGACTCGACCATCGCATCGACGTTGAAGCGCCGCGCATATTCGCGGAAACGCTCGTGCACGCGCGGGTCGTCGAGCAACGCCACCGCTTCATGCAGCTTGCCGATGATCGAAGAGGGCTGCGCGATGTCGAACACCAGATTCGTGCGCGGCTCGATGACTTCGGGAATGCCGCCCGTGTTTGCACCGACGACCGGCACGCCGTGCGAATACGCTTCGACCGTGACCCTCCCGAACGGTTCATTCCAGATCGATGGCACCACGAGAATGTCGATACTGTCGTAGAACGCGTCGGACTTCACGCGGCCGAGATATTCGATGCGCGGATCGTCGTACTTCGACTTGAGCGCCTGAAGATAATCGGCATCCGCATGGCCGCCGACGGCTAGCGTCCATTGCAGCGTATCGTCCGCGAGCAATTGCTCGAGCAGCACTTCCAGCCCTTTCTCCCGCGACACGCGCCCGAGTATGCCGAGTCGCACGGGGCCGCCTGTATAACGGCGCGTGCGCGGCGGCGCAGTCGAAGTTTCAAGCGATTCGCACGCGTTATAGATGACCGCCGTGCGCGACGCACGCGAAAAGTAGCCGCTTTCCAGATGCTTTTGCAACACGAAGCGACTCACGCCGACAGCGACCGCGACGCGCGCCGACGCGATGCGCTTGGGCTGCGCATACACCGAGCACACGCCGCACTGCCGCTGGCATGGCTTCGAATGCGAGAACATGATCGCGGTCGGACACATCAGATAGTAATCGCGCGCCGTATGCACGATCGGCACGCCGGCATTGCGTGCGAGACGCCAGATATCGACAGAGAGGCAAGACAGATTGCTGGTGCTGATCACGTCCGGCTTTTCACGCGCGATGATGCTCGCGAGCTTGCGCGACATGATGACGTTATAGACATCGATGGCATGCCAGATCAGCTTGGCGACGCGGCCGTGCTTCTCGCGCAGATGCGGCCAGTAAAGATTGACCGAGCGAAGCCGATAGACCTTCACACCATTCACGTTGTCCACATGGTCGACACCCGATCCGGTCGCGCAGACCACACAGACTTCGATGCCTGCCCTGACCAGACCCTCGGCCAGTAGTCGCGTAGATACTTCGGCCCCTCCGGGTTCATCCGGAAAATAGAGTGTGTTCACGATCAGTATCTTCACGACGACGAAGTCCCCTTGGAAAAGCCTATGCAAAGACACGGCAGAGCGTAACGCTCTCAGGGTTCGACGATCGGTCAAACGACGGAAAAACCCCGGAAGACAAGGCAGGTATTGAAATCATCATACTCGACGGCGAGCTAACGTCGTGTTTAAAGAATCGTCGAGCCGTGCTTGTCTCTGCCATGACAGATACTCGCGCGAGCGCATTTCGGCTCGACTGCGATGCGGAAAACATAGCAGCTTGTGCACCGGCGTTCAATGTGGTGCCGAACATAGACGCCGATGACATTGGGTGTTAAAGAAAGAGGAATGCGGGCAGTGATCGAACGCCGCGGCCTGAACCGCGGCGTGCATGCTGTCGTTACTGCGGCTCGTACCACGAATAAGTCGGAAGCGTGGTCAAAGGCTTGCCGATCTGGAACGTGATATCCCGCAGGGACGTCAGCGGAATGTTGCGCGGATCGCCCGTGTAGCGCCGCACGTCGCCGTTATCGTTGATATAGACGACGATGTCGCCGGTGATGCCCGCAACGTTCGTGCTCGAAAGCGGCATGCCCCAGACATCGAATACCTGGCCGAGCGTGAAGTCCTTGAAGTTCGGCGTTTCGATATGAATGATGCCGGTGTTGTCATGCGTGTGCGTTTCATAGTTACACGAAGACAAGATGCCGACATTCTTCGGGAACGCGAGCCACTGCCCGTCCTTGAAGATGGCGACGTGCGAGTGAACGTGGAACGTCTCGGCCATGCCCGCCGCGCAGATCAGGCCATCGACCGGCGCGCCGGTGCCGCCCGTCGCCGTATTGCCATCGGTAAAGTACAGATTGCCCACCAGGCCGCCGTAGCTGAGCGTCGTCACCGTCGAGGTGAACGGCGGCGGATCGGTCCACGTATAGGTCGCGATCTGCGTCGGCGTCGCGCCGATGACGAGCGTCACTTCGCCCTTGTCCGGCAGCACGAGGCTCGAAAGATCGCCGGTGTATTTGGTGAGCGTGCCGCCCGTGTTCACCCACGCGGTCACATTGCCCGTGAGGCCCGCCACGTTGGTCGTGCTGAGCGGCTGACCCCAGACGGAGAAGAACTGCCCGAGCGTGTAAGACGCATTCGATGTCACGTCCATGCGGATCTTGCCCGAGGCATCGACGGTGTGGACCGGATACACGCAACCCGTCTGCTTCGCCATGGTCGGCTTCACGTATCCGACGTTCGCCGGCAACGAGAGTTGCTTACCGTTTTGATAAATCGACAGATGTGAATAGCTGTATTTATTGCCGGCGACCGTGCAGTTCAGATTGGCGACGGCCTGGCCGGTGCCGCCCGTCGATGTAGAGCCGTCGCTCCATTGCGATGCGCCGATCGTCGTACCATCGACGACTGCAGTCGCGGCGGCGAGCGTCGGCGTGCCGGTCGTCGTCGAAGGCGTGCTCGCGCCGGAGGGTGCGCTCGCGCCGCCCGGTGAGCTTGCACCGCCTTCGCCCGAGCTCGTGGGCGAGCTCGATCCGTTGCCCGAACCGCCGCCGCCACCGCAAGCGGCGAGCAATGCGAGCGCTGCGGCCGCGAGTGCGCTTGTCATCCAGCGCGTGTTCATCTGTTTCTCTTTGAGCATGTGTCGACTCCGCCCCTAAGGATTTCTGAAGGTGTTGCGGGTTGCACTGCGGCCGCATGCGCGACGCATGCGTGGCGTGCATCCGGCATCGGAAGCATCGCGAGCCGCTCTCGATGCAAGAAACGCGCTTGCTCGTGGAGACGGTCTCGATACGATTGACGCAAATGTTGACGCCTGTCGCTACGACGCTCGTCTATCGACCGGATGCGTTATGGTCTGACTTGCGTCGGTGAAGTCCAGCGACTCATCGAAAGAGAGAAACCGGTCCGGTTATCTGATTCGCCGGCCCGAGGAAATTTAACGTCGAAGAAATGTCGTCGCAAGCAAAGCAACTTTTGGAAACGTGTTCTGACACCGTGGTTTTCGGGTGTGTGCGTTCGCGTACATACGTGCAGTCCACGATTCAGCAGAAAATCAAGGTTTCGATGAAGTGCCGACGGCAATGAACAGCGCCGTGGCGAAATTCGGTTCGCATTTAACGCGCGGCCGGAGAAAGGGGCGGACGGGGTTTCGTCTGACGTACAGAATAAAGGAGGGGAGTAAATGACTCTCTCGAAGACGTTGTTTCACAGCGTAAGGGACTGGTTGCCCGATAACCTGTACTTGACCATTTATCATCGTCGCCGGATCGGACGATTTCCAAAGCTGCGCAATCCGACGACATTCAATGAAAAAATCCTGCGGCGCTGCCTCGAACCCGATCCACGCTTCGGCGACCTCAGCGACAAGCTGAAAGTACGTGAATACGTTGCGGAAAAGATCGGCAGCGAGTATCTCGTGCCGCTGGTTGCTGAACCATCCGATTTCACGAGAAGTGTTTTCGATGCGCTTCCCCAATCCTTCGTCATGAAGGCGAATCACGGCAGCGGATTCGTGCATGTCGTGCGCGACAAGAACGAAACGTCATTCGAGAAACTCGATGCAATGGCGAAAAGCTGGTTATCGACCGACTTTTATGCGATTGCACGCGAACGACATTACCGAACCATCGAGCGGCGCATTTTCTTCGAGGCACTTCTTACCGGAGAAGATGGAAAGGTCCCGCCGGATCTGAAGTTTCATGTCTTCAACAAGCAGTCGGGCGATCCGAAGATATTCATCCTCGTTATTTCGGATCGTTTCGGAAGCCCGCGCGGCGACATGTACGACGCGGACTGGAATCTTCTCGATATCGGCATGGGCCACTATCCGCGCAGCCCGACTCCGGCTCCGCGACCGGCGAATCTGGATGCGCTCGTTTCGATCGCGCGAAAGCTGTCGAGCGATTTCGAATTCGTGCGCGTCGATCTGTACGATGCGAAAGACCGGATTTACTTCGGCGAGCTGACGTTCACGCCGGGCGCTGGCATGTTCGCGTTGCATCCCGACAAGGTGGACTACGAGTGGGGAAGCCTCATGTAACGTTCACGGCCGGCCGCGCGTGTCGCCCAGCGGAAACTCGATGTGACATCGCGCGCCGTTCCGCCCGATCTCCAGCCGGCCGCTTCCATTGAGCTCGTCGGCGACCTTTCGTTCGATCATCTCCGTGCCGAAGCCGCGTCGGCGACCGGCCGCCGACGCGTCGAGCACGGGCCCGCCATGTTCGGTCCAGTCGAAGCAGAGCCACGTCGCGCCGCTTCGGTCGACGCGCGCCCAGCGAATCGTCACGGCTCCGCCATCCGCCGAAAGCGCGCCGTATTCCAGTGCGTTGACGACGAGCTCGTGGACGATCATCGTCATCGTCTCGGCGGCTTCCGATGAAAGCGCGGCATGCTCTCCGTCGATATCGAATTTGCCGTTCGTTTCGCCCAGCGCATCGATCTCGAGACGCACGATGTCGTGCAGATCCACTTCGACGTTCAGTCCATCGGCAAGTGCTTGCTCGATGCGCGCGAGCGCTTGCAGCCGGCCGTTCATGAGCGACGCATGGCGTTCGACGCTTCCCGCGCCATCGGCGGTGCGCGCGTTGATCGAGATGATCTCGGCGATGATGCCGCGTACCCGGCGCCTCAGTTCCATGAGCAGCGCGGATTCGTGTTCTAGCGCGTCGCGCAGCGCTTCCGCCGAACGGGCGCGCTCGAGCTCGGCCCAACAACGGCCCGCAACGCCTTCGACCAGCGCGACCATCTCCGGCATCCAGCGGCGGGACGTGCGTTGCGTCACGCGAAGAAGCCCGCGCAAGCGGCCTTCGGCCATCACCGGGACGAAAACAGCCGCGCCGATGCCGTCTTCGGCAAGGCTCTGCCTGATCGTCGCGGACAGACGCGGATCGGCCTGCGTATCGCTGACGACGACCGACTGGCCTCGCTCGTACGCCGACGCGAATGGCTCACAGGTCGCGCAATCTTCGATCGGCAGCCACTCGACCTGCTCGGTGTCCAGTTGCCCCGCGACCATCCGGCAAGCCAGGTGCATCATGCTTTGCGGATCGGTCAGATCGCGCGCCGCGTTCGAGAAGCGCACCAGAAACGCGTTGACTTCCCGCGTGCGTAAGCGCGAGCGTGACAGCTCGATCTGCCCTTCGACGCGCGCCAGCAGCTCGCGCGCGGAAAACGGCTTCGCGACATAGTCGTCCGCGCCGGCCTTGAGCCCCTTGATCGCGGAGTCTTCGCCGGCGTAGGCCGTGAGAAGGATGACAGGCGTGTCCCTGAGCGCATCGTCCTCGCGTATCGCGCGCAATAGAGCGAAGCCGTCCATGCCGGGCATCATGACATCCGCGAGGATCAGCTCGGGCCGGTGCCGATGCGCCTGAGCAAGCGCGAGCGTGCCGTCGGGCGCGACGTCCACTTCCCAGCGCGCGCCGAGCAGACGTTGCAGATGCTCGCGAACATCCGCATTGTCGTCGACGACCAGCACGCGGCCGCGTTTCGGTCCCGTGGCCGCGCTCAACTCGACGAGGTCATCGTCCTCGAGCGATCCGTTCGGCCGAAGCCAGCGCGCCGCTTCATCGGCCAGCAGTGCGGCGAGCGCCGGCTCGCGCCCGCTCAGGTCCGGGCGCTCGATCGTTTCGAGGCGCGAAGTCAGCGGAATCCAGACCTGGAACGTGGTGCCGGAATGTTCCTCGCTGCGCACGGACACTTGCCCGCCCAGACGCTGCACGAGATCCTTCACGATCGCGAGACCGATGCCCGCGCCTTCCGCCGTGCGCGCGCGGGATTTCTGCACGCGATGAAAGCGCGTGAAGACGTTCGGCAGCTCCGACGCCGGAATGCCGACGCCGGTATCGATGACTTCCAGTTCCGCATGCAGCCTGATCGCCTTGAGGCGAACGCTGATATGGCCTTCGAACGTGAACTTGAGTGCGTTCGAAATGAGGTTCGAGACGATCTTCTCCCACATTTCGACGTTGACCGGCACGGGCGGCATGTCCATGTCGATGGCGACGCGGCAATCGAGTCCCGCCGCCTTGATCGCGCCGGAAAACGCGCTGACGATATCCGCGGTGAGCCGGCCGAGATTGATCGGCGCGACGGCGGGCCGTCCCTGAACATCGATGGCCGAGAAATCGAGCAGGCTGTTCACGAGCCGCAAGAGGCGGCGTGCATTGCGCGACGCGACCACGACGTTCGCGGCGGCCTTCTCCGGCAGCGACGGATGCTGGCGGAGCAGCTCGTCGAGCGGCGCGAGCATCATCGTGAGCGGCGTGCGGAATTCGTGGCTCACATTTGAAAAGAACTCGGTCTTCGTGCGATCGATTTCGGCGAGCCGCGCCAGCCGCTCGCGCTCCAGTTCATTGGCGAGCGCGTCGCCGATTCCCGCGCTGACTTGCTGAACGACGAGATCGATGAAGTGCGCGTGCGCTTCGTCCTGAGGCCGATGCGGGCTGAGACCGAGAATCAGGACGCCGAGCGGCCGGGCTCGCGTCGCGGTGCCGAGCGGTATGATCAGCGCGCGCGTCGGGCGCTGGCTGCGCCGGGGCGCCGTGACGGGCGCCTCGAGACCGGGAAAGCGGCAGTCGAGATCGTCGACGGCGAAGCCCGTCAGCACGCCGGATCTCGACGCCGCCAACGCCGCGGACATCGGCCAGCTTCCGTCGTCCCGGACGTTCATCGAGAGCGTGTAGGGCGCAGCCGCGCAGCCGGCCTCCAGACCGGCCGCTCCCGCAAGGCTCGCCTGCTGGCCCGTTTCGTCGAACAGATAGATCAGGGCGAACGGCAAATCCGCCGGCGCGCTGGCGAGCGCGGCGGCGGCGCGTTCGCAGGCTTCGCGTCGCGACAAGGCGTCGGCAAGCGCCTTCGCGAGCGTGTGCAATGCGCGCGTGCGGCGTTCGGCGACGACGTTGCGCGTCGTCTCCCAGCCCGTGTTCTGCACGCCGAGCACGCGGCCTTGCACATCGCGGATGGGCGAGTACGAGAACGTGACGAAAACTTCCTCCACGAAGCCGTGCCGGTCGATCATGATCGGGAAATCTTCGCCCGCGACCGCCTCGCCGTGAGTCAGAACGCCCTTGGCGATGGGTCCGAGCACGTCCGTCCAGACCTCCGGCCACGTCTCGTGCGCGGGCCGGCCGAGGGCGAGCGGATGCTTCGCGCCGAGGAAGACGCGCCAGCGGTCGTTGTAGATCTGAATCAGATCGGAGCCCCACAGGATCGACATCGCCTGCGGTGAATCGATGGCGGTGCGTACGGTAAGCTGCAGTTCGGCAGGCCAGCCGAGCACGCATCCGAGCGGCGTGCGGCACCAGTCGATCTCTCGCGCCAGATGCGCGATCTCGCCGGCATCGCCGAACGTGCGGTTGATGGCGCGCAGCTCCGAGCGCATGCGCGGCTGTGGCGTTCCGCAGACGATCTCGCCGATGACCTGACCGATGTCGTCGAGCGGCACCACCATGTCCGCCGCGCCCGTGGCGATGGCGGCTGCGGGCATTTGCGGATATTCCGCGCTCGCCTGACTCTGCACGATCAGGCGGCAGCCGGCGGCGCGCAACGCGTTCGCGCCCAACGAACCGTCGCGGCCGAGGCCCGTCAGGATCGCGCCGATCGCTCGCGGGCCGAAGCTGCGCGCAACGGATTCGAAGAGCCGGTCGATCGGCCGTTCGATCGCGCCGCCGGGACACGGCGACAGCACGAAGGAACCGTCCGGCAGCAATTCCACGAAGGCGTGCGGCGGGGCGACCATCAGCCTGCGCCCGCCGATGCGCGAGCCGGCGGTGATCCATTCGACCCGATACGCGAGTCGTTCGAAGACCCATAGTGTTGCTTCGGGCGGCAGGTGCATCATCAGCACGACCGTGAGCGGCAAGTCTTTCGGCAGGCCGTCGACGAGACTGGCCGTGGCCATGTGCCCGCCCGCCGACGCGCCAATGACGATGAGATCGAAGGCGGACTCCGGAATCTGCTCCAGCCGGGACAGCGATGTCGGATCGGAAATCTGCACGCGCCACTCCTCGCGATGAAAGATCCGTCTTTCAGGCTAGCACGAATGTGCGAAGCCAATTCGACGCCCATTCGACTCGCGTATTTTTTCCGATCGCTCGATCGGCGTATCTCGGGCACGATAGAACGGCAAGTTCGTTTCAATACCGAGGTCGAGCCATGCAAATCCAGACTGGTAATCTTTTCAGCTTCGAAGCGAAGCGCGGCAATGAGGAGCGTGTCGACATGCTCGTCACCGGAGAGCGTCTGAACGTGGAGCGGATCGTGTCGATGGGGCACGCGAGCCCCGAAGGATTCTGGTACGACGACTCGCGCGCCGAATGGGTCGTGCTGCTGTCGGGCGCGGCCGCGCTCGAATTCGAAGACGATTCGACGCTGCTCGAAATGCGTCCCGGCGATCATGTGCTGATCGAACCGCATTGCCGGCATCGCGTCGCATGGACGGATGCCGTCGAGCCGACCGTATGGCTCGCGATCTATCACGAACGCCGGGCCTGAAAACAAAAAATGATCGTGTTTCAGCGCGGAAAAGGCGGCAAACGTTTGCATTTGGCCGCTTTAACGCTTTCGCAACAATGAGGCGAATGACGCTGCGTCTTGTCACCGAAAGTTCATGAAGAAGCCTTAGCGTGCACTGTTTCTTCATACATCGGCCAGCGTTGTCATGCACTCAGCGTTCTCGAGCTTTCGCGGTTTTTCCGGGCAGAGAGATCTTCGTACTGCCGGCGATCTTTGCAGGGAAGTCCCCTTTGTCGACGCGGAGGGCTCCAATGCACTGGTGATGGAAATCTTCTCCGCGCGCCGCGACATGGGAAGCCTGGCCGTGATCGAAGGATTGCGCCCAATTGGACTGATCAACCGCGATATCTTCATGTCGCAGATGAGCAAGCCTTTTCATCGCGAGCTTTACGACAAGAAGAGTTGCATCGCGTTCATGGACAAGGAGCCGCTGATCGTCGAAGCGGACGTGAGCATCGAAACCCTCGCATTCAGAACCGTCGATGCCGGCGAAAAGGCGCTCGTCGATGGTTTCATCGTCACGCGCGGCGGACGGTTCTCCGGCGTGGGCAGCGGCCTCGAACTCGTGAGCGCGGTCGCGCAAATGCAGGCGGAGAAGAACCGCCAGATCATGCAGAGCATCGAATATGCGAGCGTGATACAGCGCGCCATGCTGCGCGCATCCGACGACACATTGTCGACGCAGCTTCGCGATGTCGCGATGGTCTGGGAACCGCGCGATGTCGTCGGCGGCGACTTCTATCATTTCGCGGCGTCCCCGCATGGCTGGTTCGGTGCGGTGGCCGATTGCACCGGTCACGGCGTTCCCGGCGCGTTCATGACCTTGCTTGCTTCGGCGTCGCTGTCGAAGGCGATCGAGCAGATCGGTCCGCGCGATCCGGCTGCGTTGCTCGCGGCGGTCAATCGCAACGTCAAGGGCTTGCTCGGGCAAGTGAACGGCGATGCCGCCGGGCATCAATCCAATGACGGACTCGACACCGCGTTTTTCTGGCTCGATGCTTCGGAGAACGTGCTGCATTTCGCGGGCGCGCGCGTCGCGCTGCATATTCTCCCGCCCGATGCGGCGGAGTTCCAAACCATCGCGGCCGATCGCATGGGCGTAGGTTATGTCGACAGCCGCGCGGACTACGCGTGGAATCTGCGCGCGATTGCGGCTCCGGCCGGCAGCCTGATCTTCATTTGCACCGACGGGCTGACGGATCAGATCGGCGGCCCGCGAAACATTTCCTTCGGCCGGCGCCGCATTCTCGATGTTATCCACGCACATCGCGGCGAGTCGCCATGGACGATCTGCGAGCACGTTCGGCAGGCGCTCGCGCATTGGCAAGGCGTGCAGCCGCGCCGCGACGATGTCACGTTCTTTTGTGCCCGTATCTAGTCAATTCAAAGCATGTCTCAACTACTCGATCAGGACAGCGCCTTCTTCGATCTGGCGCAGCGACGCAATGTTCTCTTCTATCACAAGGGATATTTCTCGCATAACATCGTCGCGGCCATGGGCGAAGTCGTGAAGCTGCAACTGGAAGTCGCCGGCGTGAGCGGTCCGACGCGCCGCAAGCTCTTCTCTTCGTTTGTCGAGCTTTCGCAGAACATCGTTCATTACTCGTCGAATGCGCTTTTGCAGGGCAGCGAAGACGAAGGCGCGATACGCGAGGGCGCCGTATGCATCTCGAAGGACGGCGAACATCACGTCATGTTATGCGTCAATCCGATGGCGACCGCCGAAGTGGAAAGCCTGCGTAACAAGCTCGAGCCGCTTCGCAACATGTCGCTCGAAGAGATAAGACAGGCGTACAAGCTATCGCTGCGTTCGGATACACCCGAAGACAGCAAAGGCGCCGGCCTGGGTTTTCTGACGATGGCGCGCGATGCGAGCGCGCCGCTCGAATTCGCTTTTCATCCGCGTGCCGACGAACCCGGAACCACGCTGTTTTGCCTTATGGCCATCATCTGAGCAGGAAGGCACGAGAACATGGATAACTTTTATATTGCCGCCACGACGACATCGCCCGAGGTCGATTTGCGTTTCGATCAGCACGCGTTGTCGCTCAAGGGCGAGTCCTATCCCGAGAATGCGGCCGCGTTCTATGCGCCCGTCATCGAGCAGATGCGCAAGTATCTTGCCGAGCATGCCGGAGCCGTCGTCACGATCGACGTCGCGCTGACTTACTTCAATAGCTCGAGCACCAAGATGCTGTTCAGCATGTTCGACGCGCTCGATCAGGCAGCGCAATCGGGCAGCCGCGTATTGATGAACTGGTATCACGACGAGGAAGACGAGACCATCGCCGAGTTCGGCGAAGAACTGAAGGCCGATTTTCGCGCGATCGAATTCACCGACCGTCTCATCGCTCATCCGGGACGGTAGGCATGCCATCGACATCGTCCGACGATCCGACGCCGGATCTGTTTCAGAACGAAAGTGCGGCGCTGGACAAGGCGCGCGCGATGCACGCGGCGCCCGACGCCGGCGCTGCGGAATATCGCCGGTCGTTGGGGGAACTCATCGATCATTTCGAGCGCCTCATGCGCGAAACGCGGCGTCTGATCGGGCGCAGCGACCGCGCCGAGCGCGAGATGCAGACGCTCGCGCAGCAATTGGCGCATCGCGCGTCGCACGATGCGCTGACGGGCGTGCTGAATCGCAGCGCCGTCATCGAGCAGGCCACGAAAGCGCTGCGCTCGACGAGCGCGGCGATGATCGTGCTCGATATCGACGAGTTCAAGCGGATCAACGATGACTTCGGGCATCCCACCGGCGATGCGGTGATTCTCGGCGTCGTCGATTGCCTGCGGCGCATCGTGGGCGATCAGGGTTTCATCGGACGCGTGGGCGGCGAGGAATTCACCGTGCTGTTGCCCGGACATGAACCGCACAGCGCCGCGCTGCTCGCCGAGCGCATGCGTGAGGCAATCAGCGATACGCTGGTCGTCGAGCCGGTGGATCGACGCATCACGGCGAGCTTCGGCATCAGCAATAATGCGGCGGGAACCGGCTTCGACATCGCATACGGCCTCGCCGATGCAGCGCTGTATCGTGCGAAGCGAAGCGGACGTAATCGCGTGGAAGTCGCCGATCAATAGGCGTATATCCGCTCTTGACGATTACTTTCTGCGTCGCTGATTCATAAGTTTGACTATATCGCTTGTCGGCGCGCTGGTTATCAGGCGCGCGATGTCGTCGAGATGAACCCAGCGGCATTTGGATATTTCGTTACTCGGGCGAGCTTTTGCCCGATTCGGGACTGCGCAGGAAAACACGTGATGGTGTTTCTGCTTGCCGCGAAAGTCGAAAAGATATTTGGCCGACTTTCCCGATAACCGCGTTTCTTCCCGAAGCTCGCGCAGTGCGGCATCCGAAAGATGTTCTCCACGTTTGAGTATTCCGCCCGGCAAGGCCCACTTCGACTGACTGCGGGCGACAAGAAGGATGCGCTTGCCTCTGCGACAGATCACGGTGGCGCGTTTCTTCAAACCGGTCTCCCTTTTACTTCCAGGTATTCTCGACGCGCTTCACGCGCCATCGAATCGGGCAGAGCCTGATTAGCTGTGTATGCTAATACAGAACCTTACTCACTCGGCAAGCTCGTAAAGCACGGGCGGCGTACACGCAACAGGCGGAAATCGCTTCATCAAACGGTCACAAACATGCGATGCGGCCAGTTCATTGTGGTAATGTCTGAGCCAGGCGATTTTTTGTTCAACTCGAGGCATTGAAATGGATAGGGATGGTGACTGGCCTTTGCCACGGCCAACCACTTTCT
This sequence comes from Caballeronia sp. AZ1_KS37, assembly GCF_023631165.1. NCBI lineage: Bacteria > Pseudomonadati > Pseudomonadota > Betaproteobacteria > Burkholderiales > Burkholderiaceae > Caballeronia > Caballeronia sp. AZ1_KS37. Next base: position 17,166 of record NZ_JALQDP010000046.1, read on the forward strand.
TCAAAGCCGACCGGCGTACTGCCGGATCGTCACTCTCGAAAACGAACTCAATAGCCAGTGCTTTCTCGTCACTGGCGACGCCGGTAATCGCGGAAGGAGTGCAAAGAGCGAAAGAGCTATCCACGACGAGCGATGCGCAAGATTTTCCCCAGCTTCGCGTCGCCTTCAGAATGCTCCGCGCTTTGTACTGGCGTATTCTCCCCATGCTCGAATTTTTCGACCCGTTATCAAGGGCGGGCACGGTCGCAACATCAAAGCGTTGACGTCCGTGCAGAACAAGCTGGGCGGGCTGAATCGGCGCAAGGGCAATGCGGCAAGCTGTCGATACACATACATTGAATCAGGAAATGGCTTACACAACACCGGAAATCACAGAACTCCTGGCGAAACAGGACGCGCTGAACAAGCAACTGGCCGAAGCGAAGGAACGCGAAACGCGCCAGGTGCTGATCGAAATCGTGCAGAAGATGCGCCAGTACGGCATCAGTCTGGAAGAGCTGTCAGGCAGCAAGCCGAAAGCGCAGGAACCGGCCAGGGAAGCGAAGTATCGCGATCCCATCGGCGGCGCGACGTGGAGCGGACGCGGCCGCGCGCCGCAATGGATCGTCGGAAAGAATCGCGATGATTTTCTCGCCGATACGCGCGCCACGAAGACGACCAAAGCCGCCGCGCAAGCCGCGCTGTTCGGCGACGAGGCCTGAAGCGAAGTCTTCGATCAGGCACGCTCACGGCGGCAGGAAAAGATCGCTACAGAAGGGATTTTCCCTGAGCGAGAATCTTGTCGCAGACCTGCTTGGTGACTTGTTCCTTCAGCCCCGCACCGCTCAAGTCGAGCTGCTTGCCGTTGCCGCTATCCAGAATGCCTTTCGCGCCGTTCGTATAGCCTGAATCGCTGGAAGCCGAGCCGCCGAGCTTGCTCATCAGCCCGTCCTTGACGGATGACGCACTGCCGCCGAGATAGTTGTTCTTGACGCAATATTCGATGACGCCCGCGACATTGCTCGTGCTGCCCGACGTGAGCGAATCCATCGATAAGCCTCCGGTCAGGCCGCTCAAGTTGCCGAGTGCGCCGCCGCTGCCGCTCTCTTTACCTTGATTGAGCAGATTGCCCAGTTGAGCGTGAGCTACTGGAATTGTAAGCAGGGCTGCAGTCAGGATTCCGCCGGCCAGAACATGACGCCTTGAGAAGATCATGGAGCCTCCGAGGTTTGATCTCTCACTATAGACGATGAACGCGCGCGGGTCGGCATCGACTGCGCGCATTTCGATTCGTTGAAAAGTACCGGATATTCAAGCGCGAATCATCCGCCTGTTCCCGTGACGCGCCATACGACATTGCCGACGTCATCGGCGATGAGAAGGCCGCCGTCGCGATCCTGCGCCACGCCCACGGGTGCGCCGTATAGCTCTTTCTGATCCGCCGATGTGAAGCCGGTCACGACATCTTTCGGCGGGCCGACAGGCTTGCCGTTTTCGAATGCGACGTAGGACACGACATAACCGCTCAGCGGCGAGCGATCCCAACTGCCATGTTCGCCGATGAACGCGCCGCCCCGATATTGCGCCGGCAGATTGCCGCCGGTATAGAACGCCAGCCCGAGCGGCGCGACGTGCGAACCGATAGCGTAATCGGGCGGAATCGCGCGGGCGACGAGATCGGGGCGCTGCGGCTGCGCGCGTGGATCGACGTGCTGTCCGTAATAGCTATACGGCCAGCCATAGAACGCATTCTCTTTTACTGAAGTCAGATAGTCGGGGACGAGGTCTGCACCGATTTCATCGCGTTCATTGGCAATTGCCCAGAGCTGCTTCGACTTCGGTTCCCATTGCAGTCCGGTTGGATTGCGAATGCCCGCTGCATAGACACGGCTCGCGCCCGTCGCCGTGTCGACTTCGAGAACGTCGGCGCGCCGGTATTCGACCTCCAGTCCGTTCTCGCCGACATTGCTGTTCGAGCCGACGCCGACATAGAGCTTCTTGCCATCGGGGCTCGCGAGCAGGGCCTTGGTCCAGTGATGATTGATCGTGTCCGGAAGATCGGCCAGCTCGACGCCGCGCTCGGCGATGCTCGTTTCGCCCGTCTTGTAGGGAAACTTGAGGATCGCGTCGGTATCCGCGACATAGAGCGTGTCACCGATCAGTTGCATGCCGAACGGCGAATGCAGTTGATCGATGAACACATGCCGCTCCCACTCGCCACTCGCGCTTTTCCTCAACAGCGTGATGCGATTCGCGCCTTTCGCCTTTTTCCCCGACTTGCTCGCGATCAATCCGGCGATGAGTTGCTTGGGCGTCGTCACCGCTTCCTCGTTCGGGCTGTTGGATTCGGCCACGAGGACATCGCCGTTCGGCAGCGCGTAGACCTGACGCGGATGCACGAGACCGGACGCGATCTTTTCGATCCGCAATCCTTCCGCGACCTTGGGCGTCGCGCCGTTGCGCCAGCCGACGTATTCGGGAACCTGCATCGGCGGCGCGAAGAAGTTGCGTGCGTCCGGCAGTGGAGGCTTCTCGCCCGCCTGATGTTGCGCATCGTACTGCGCGTGTTCGTTGCATCCGCTCATCGATGCCGCGAATGCGATCGCGAGCGCGCCTATCATCATGCGCTTATTCATGAGCCGCCTCCGCGAGAACGAGCCGGTGCATGGCCATCGCGATATGACCGATGCTCAGAAGCACCACGGTGATGACCGAGAGAATGACGTTCTCCGGAACCATCGCATAGGCATCGCGGCTATGCACGAAGGCGTTGACGACAGCGGCGACGATCGCGATCAGATTGAGCCAGAAATCAATTCGTTCGATCCGCGAGACCGCGCGCCGCTTTTGCAGCCATACGTGACCGAGATTGAGCAGCCGCGGAACGATGGCGATGATGAGACCGGCCGTCACGAGCCACGCCGCGCCTTTTCCCCAGAACACATTGCGCGTGATGGCGTAGCTGATGTCGAAGATCAGCGTGCCGACAAAAAGCCCGTAAGGAATGGGATCGAGCAATTCGAATATCGCCGGAGCGAATTTCGATGGAGGTCTCGAAGTGGCGGATGAAGTGGACATAGCTTCTCTTCCGAATGCGCGTGGTTTTTAGCCCTTGCGCATGCGGCATGCCCGCGCGCGTACTTCGTTGTTGACTCGTTGAAAGGAGAAGAGATGAAACGGTGTGCCTGTTTCGACAGGATTCAAGCGAAGGTCCGGCGTGATCGACGACGTAAGAAGCGCTCCGATCGATGTCGCACCTCGAACTCGGTGCGACATCGTCGGCCGCTCACAGCAGACGCGGATCCAGCGGCGGAGGCGCGGACGGTAGCGCGGGCAGCGGCGGCGGAAGATGAAGCTCCTTCAGCAGCGCGGCGCCGGGCCACGAATCGGGCAGCTTCGGCATCTCGGGAAGCTTCTTGCTATCCGGATTGGTCAGATACAGCATGCCGCCGCGAATGGCGGACATCGCATTGCGATGCATCGTTTCGACGCACGGCAGGTCGGTGATGGTCAGAGTGGTCATGGCAGGTCTCCCGGCAAAAATAAAAGTAATTGAATGGCGACGGACGAGTCGCCATTCGATCTTTTGCACAGGTTGTGCCAAGCGAAGCAGAGCGCGCCGGTCATCGGTTTCGCTCGAATTTATCGACGCATAACGGCGTACTCCGAACGACAGTTCGATCGCGCGATGTCGGCGCGCGCCCGACACTCAATCCAGCGCGACGACGGGAACCGACACGCGGCCTTCCATCAGTACGCGCGCGCTGCGGCTCATGATCGCTTTCTTCACTTGCCATTCGCCGTTCGCTTCGACGGCTTCAGCGCCGACGCGCAACGTGCCCGACGGATGCCCGAAGCGCACCGACTGACGCTCGCCGCCGCCCGCCGCGAGATTGACGAGCGTGCCCGGAATCGCCGCCGCCGTGCCGATGGCGACCGCCGCCGTGCCCATCATCGCGTGATGCAGCTTGCCCATCGACATCGCGCGCACGAGCACGTCGACATCGTCCGCGCCGATGCGCTTGCCGCTCGACGCGACGTATTCCGCCGGACGCGCGACGAACGCGAGTTTCGGCGTGTGCTGACGTTTGGCGATTTCATCGAGGCTCTTGATGAGCCCCATGCGCAGCGCGCCATATGCGCGAATGGTTTCGAAGCGCTTCAACGCGGCATCGTCGCCGTTGATCGCGTCCTGAAGCTCGGTGCCCTTGTAGCCGATGTCCTCCGCGTTCACGAAGATCGTCGGAATGCCCGCGTTGATCATCGTCGCCTTGAAGGTGCCGACGCCGGGCACGTGCAGATCGTCGACGAGATTGCCGGTCGGGAACATCGCGCCTTCCGCGCCTTCTTCCTCGGCGGCGGGATCGAGAAATTCGAGCTGCACTTCGGCGGCGGGGAACGTCACGCCATCGAGTTCGAAGTCGCCGGTTTCCTGGACGGCGCCGTTGCTCATCGGCACATGCGCGATGATCGTCTTGCCGATGTTCGCCTGCCAGATGCGCACGATTGCAATGCCGTTATCCGGAACGCGGTCGGGATCGACGAGGCCGCTCGTGATCGCGAACGGACCGACCGCCGCCGAAAGATTGCCGCAATTGCCGCTCCAGTCGACGAATGGCTTGTCGATGGCGACCTGGCCGAAGAGATAGTCGACGTCATGTCCGGCGCGCGCGCTCTTCGAGACGATGACCGTCTTGCTCGTGCTCGACGTCGCGCCGCCCATGCCGTCGATCTGCTTGCCATACGGGTCCGGGCTGCCGATCACGCGCAGAAAGAGCGCATCGCGCGCGGGGCCGGGCACGCGCGCCGCTTCCGGCAAATCGTTCAGGCGAAAGAAAACGCCCTTGCTGGTGCCGCCGCGCATGTAGGTCGCGGCGATCTTGATCTGAGGTGCGTGTGCCATGTGATTCGTATCCTTGATTGAATGTCAGGCCGCTTCTTTCGACGACTCCAGGAAGTCCTGCGCGAAGCGTTGCAGCACGCCGCCGGCTTCGTAGATCGAGACTTCCTCGGCCGTGTCGAGCCGGCACGTCACGCTCACTTCGACGCGTTCGCCGTTCGCACGATGGATGACGAGCGTGAGATCAGCACGCGGCTTGCGCTCGCCGATGACGTCATAGGTTTCGGTGCCGTCGATGCCGAACGTCTGCCGATTTTCGCCCGGCTTGAATTCGAGCGGCAGCACGCCCATGCCGATCAGGTTCGTGCGATGAATGCGCTCGAAGCCTTCCGCGACGATCGCTTCGACGCCCGCGAGACGCACGCCTTTCGCGGCCCAGTCGCGCGACGAGCCTTGTCCGTAATCCGCACCCGCGACGATGATGAGCGGCTGCTTGCGCTCCATATACGTTTCGATGGCTTCCCACATGCGCGTGACGCGGCCTTCGGGTTCGATGCGCGCGAGCGAGCCTTTCTTCTGTTGACCATCGACGATGGCCATTTCGTTGATGAGCGTCGGATTCGCGAACGTCGCGCGCTGCGCCGTCAGATGATCGCCGCGATGCGTCGCGTACGAATTGAAATCCTCTTCGGGCAAGCCCATTTTCGCGAGATATTCGCCGGCCGCGCTGTTCGCGAGAATCGCGTTGGACGGCGAGAGATGGTCCGTCGTGATGTTGTCGCCGAGCACCGCGAGCGGGCGCATGCCCTTGAGCGTGCGAGCGCCTGCAAGCGCGCCTTCCCAATACGGCGGACGGCGAATGTAGGTGCTTTGCGCGCGCCAGTCGTAGAGCGGGCTGATGGCTTCGCCGCTTTGCGCGGTCAACGCGAACATCGGTTCGTAGACGCGACGGAACTGCTCGGGCTTCACGCTCTGTTTGACGATGGCGTCGATTTCCTCATCGCTCGGCCAGATGTCCTTCAGATACACGGGCTGGCCGTTCTTGCCGATGCCGAGCGCATCGCGTTCGATATCGAAACGGATCGTGCCCGCGATCGCATACGCGACGACGAGCGGCGGCGACGCGAGAAACGCCTGCTTCGCATACGGATGAATGCGGCCGTCGAAATTGCGGTTGCCGGACAGCACGGCGGTCGCGTACAGATCGCGATCGATGATCTCCTGCTGGATCGCCGGGTCGAGCGCGCCGGACATGCCATTGCACGTCGTGCACGCGAACGCGACGATGCCGAAGCCGAGCTTTTCCAGTTCGGGCAACAGACCGGATTCCTGCAGATACAGTTCGACCGCTTTCGAGCCCGGCGCGAGCGACGACTTTACCCACGGTTTGCGCGTGAGACCTTGCGCATTCGCATTGCGCGCGATGAGCGCCGCCGCGATCACGTTGCGCGGATTGCTGGTGTTCGTGCAACTCGTGATCGCCGCGATGATGACCGCGCCGTCCGGCATCTGCCCCGGCGTTTCTTCCCATTTGCCCGCGATGCCGCGCGTCGCCAGTTCGGACACCGGCAGGCGCTTGTGCGGATTCGAGGGACCCGCCATGTTGCGCACGACCGTCGACAGATCGAAGCGCAACACGCGTTCGTATTCCGCGTGCGTCAACGAATCGGCCCACAGGCCAGCGGTTTTCGCGTAATGCTCGACGAGGCTCACTTGCTTGTCGTCGCGGCCCGTGAGACGCAGATACTCGATCGTCTGCTCGTCGATATGGAACATCGCGGCGGTCGCGCCGTATTCGGGCGCCATGTTCGAGATCGTCGCGCGGTCGCCGAGCGTGAGGCTCGACGCGCCTTCGCCATGGAACTCGAGATACGCGCCGACGACCTTTTCCTTGCGCAGGAATTCGGTGAGCGCGAGCACGATATCGGTCGCCGTGATGCCCGGCTGACGCTTGCCCGTCAGCTCGACGCCGACGATATCCGGCAGACGCATCCACGATGCGCGGCCGAGCATCACATTCTCCGCTTCGAGCCCGCCGACGCCGATCGCGATGACGCCGAGCGCATCGACGTGCGGCGTGTGGCTGTCGGTGCCGACGAGCGTATCGGGATACGCGATGCCATCGACCGCGTGAATCACCGGCGACATGCGCTCCAGATTGATCTGATGCATGATGCCGTTGCCCGGCGGAATCACATCGACGTTCTTGAACGCCTTCTTCGTCCAGTTGATGAAATCGAAACGATCTTCGTTGCGCCGGTCTTCGATCGCGCGATTCTTCGCGAACGCATCCGGATCGAAGCCGCCGCATTCCACCGCGAGCGAATGATCGACGATGAGCTGCACCGGCACGACCGGATTCACCTTCGCGGGATCGCCGCCCTGGTCCGCGATCGCGTCGCGCAGGCCAGCGAGATCGACGAGCGCGGTCTGTCCGAGAATGTCGTGGCAGACGACGCGCGCGGGAAACCACGGAAAATCGCGCTCGCGCTTGCGTTCGACGAGCTGCATCAGCGATTGTTCGAGGATCGCCGGATCGCAGCGGCGCACGAGATTCTCGGCGAGCACGCGCGAGGTGTAGGGCAGCTTGTCATAAGCGCCGGGCGCGATCGCTTCGACGGCTGCGCGCGCGTCGAAGTAATCGAGTGTGGTGCCGGGCAGGGGTTTGCGGTTTGCAGTGTTCATCGCCGTGTCTCGGTCATGGCATGGTCTTTCGCGCGCCATGCTCAAAGGTATTGTGGGGAAGCCCCCTTCGACTGGAAATCCGGGCTATTTTAGGCGCCGATTTCAAAAATAACCCGCCGCCGGCGCGGCGACGGGCCGAAGCTCTTCACGGATCTCGCGTATCACCGTAAAGAGGGCTGATGCGCTTTACGCACGCTTTGCCAGCGGGACGAACTCGAGGTTGTCCGGACCGGTGTAATTCGCGCTCGGCCGGATGATCTTGTTGTCGATGCGTTGCTCGATGATGTGCGCGCTCCATCCCGACGTGCGCGAGATCACGAAAAGCGGCGTGAACATCGCGGTCGGCACGCCCATCATGTGATATGAAACCGCGCTGAACCAGTCGAGGTTCGGGAACATCTTCTTCGCGTCCCA
>NZ_JALQDP010000047.1:0-74094 GCF_023631165.1 Caballeronia sp. AZ1_KS37
GCCGCGCAACGCCTTCAGCTTCGTCTTGTATGCCTTCAGTTCGGCGGCGTTCGGCAGCTTGCCGTGCACGAGCAGATGCGCGATCTCTTCGAACTCGGACGTCGTCGCGACATCGAGGATGTCGTAGCCGCGATAGTGCAAGTCGTTGCCCGTCTTGCCGACGGTGCACAGCGCGGTATTGCCCGCCGTCACGCCCGACAGCGCGACGGATTTCTTCGGCTTGAATGCGCCCGCGCTTGCGGTGCTGTTGTCTGCTTCGCTCATGAGTTTGTCTCCTGAAACAAGGGTTATTTCTTCGCTGCGAACAATTGGTCGAGCTTGTCTTCGTAGGCGTGATAGCCGAGGTATTTGTACAGGTCGGCGCGCGTCTGCATCGTTTCGACGGCGGCCTTTTGCGTGCCGTCGCGCTTCACTGTCTCGTAGAAGTTCAAGGCCGCTGCGTTCATCGCGCGATACGCGCCGCAACAATACAACGCGATGTCGACGTTCGCATCCTTCAGTTCATCGACGGTGAAGAGCGGCGTCGAGCCGAACTCGGTCAGATTCGCGAGGATCGGCACGCGCACCGCAGCCTTGAAGCGGCGATAGTCATCGAGCGATTTCATCGCTTCGGGGAAGATCATGTCCGCGCCCGCTTCGACATACGCGACGGCGCGCTCGATCGCCGCGTCGATGCCCTCGGCGGCGGCCGCATCGGTGCGCGCCATGATGACGAACGAATCGTCGGTGCGCGCATCGACGGCGGCTTTCACGCGATCGACCATTTCGCCGGTCGGCACGACTTCCTTGCCCGGACGATGCCCGCAGCGCTTCTGTCCGACCTGATCTTCGATATGCACGGCCGCCACGCCCGCCTTGATGAACGAGCGGATCGTGCGCGCGATGTTGAATGCGCCGCCCCAGCCGGTGTCGATATCGACCATCAGCGGCAGCGACGAGGCGTCGGTGATGCGGCGCGCGTCGATCAGCACGTCTTCCATCGTGCTGATGCCGAGGTCGGGCATGCCGAGCGAATTCGCGGCCACGCCGCCGCCCGACAGATAGAGCGCCTTGAACCCGACGGCTTCGGCCATCTTCGCGGCGTAAGCGGTGATCGCGCCGACGACCTGCAGCGGCGATTCCTCGCGGACGGCCTGGCGGAACCGCGCGCCGGCGGTCTGTGCGGACTGGATTTCGGAACTCACGTTTGTCTCCTGAAAAAGTGCTACGTATAAGAGCAACTACCTTGCCAGCTTGCGATATTTTTCTAACTCGTTGATTTTTAGTGGTTTAGACGTTTCGGCTCCCAGCGCTTGATTTCACGCCTGAAATTTCCTGTTTCGAAACTGAAATCCGTAGCGCATACTGGATTTTTTTTGCGCAGACGATCATGCAAACCGAAACCGCCTCGCGCCCGCGCATCTGGGCGGTCGGCATCAGCCGGCTAAGGGATTTGTTCATCGATCTCGTCGACACCTACGCCGATCGCGCCGAACTCGATGTCGTGGCGCTCGGCTTCGAGGATGCCGCGAACAGCATCGAATCGGCGCGCGACGGCCGGCCGGATGTCGTCGTGGCGGGCGGCTCGAACGGCGCTTATCTGAAGAGCCGCGTGTCGGTGCCGGTCGTCGTCATCAGTCCGACCGGCTTCGACGTGATGCATGCGCTCACGAAGGCGCGGCGCGAGGGCGCGAGCGTCGCGCTCGTCACGCACGGCGACACGCCCGCGGAAATTCGCCGCTTCCTCGCCGTGTATGGCATCGACGTGATTTGCGCGTCCTATCGCTCGGCGCAGGACGCCGAAAACCTCGTGCTCGATCTGCGCGATCGCGGCGTCGATGTGGTCGTCGGCCCCGGCCTCGTCGCGGATCTGGCGGCGGACGCGGGCATGAGCGCGGTGTTTCTGTATTCGCGCACGTCGGTCGTCGCCGCGTTCGAGACGGCGCTCGAAGTCGCGCAGGCGATGCGCCGCGAAGTCGCGCGGCGCAATCGGCTCGACAACCTGTTGCAGCATCTTCGCGATGGCGTGGTCGCCGTCGATGCCCTTGGCCGCATCGAAGCGATCAATCGGCGGCTCGCCGCCGCGCTCGGCATCGCGGATGCGTCGCGCGCCGTCGGACAGGCGTTGCTCGATGTCGCGCCCGAACTCGACGGCGTGCTGCCTTCCGCCGACGGCGACGTGTTCGGCGCGGTGCGCGGCGTGAGCTACGCGATCCATCGCGGACCGCTCGCAAGCGATGGCGCGTCGGGCGGCACGATCTTCACCTTCCAGGAATCGCGCGCGGTCGAGCGGCTCGACCGGACGCTGCGCTCGCGGCAGGGCGCGCAGGAATTCGTCGCGCGTTATCGGCTGGAGGATGTCGTCGGCGAATCGGAGTCGATCGAGCGCGTGCGTTCGCTCGTGCGCCGCTACGCGAAATCCGACGCCACCGTGCTGATTCTCGGCGAAAGCGGCACGGGCAAGGAGATGGTCGCGCAGAGCATGCATCGGCTGAGCCGCCGCAAGGACTTTCCGTTCGTCGCGATGAACTGCGGCGCGTTTCCCGAAGCCCTGCTCGAAAGCGAGCTTTTCGGTTACGAGGAGGGCGCGTTCACCGGCGCGCGCAAGGGCGGCAAGGCGGGGCTGATCGAGGCGGCGCATCGCGGCACCTTGTTTCTCGATGAAATCGGCGAGATGCCGCCGTCGCTGCAAAGCCGGCTGCTGCGCGTGCTGCAGGAGCGCGAAGTGATACGGCTCGGATCGACGGAGCCGACGCGCGTCGATATTCGCGTGATCGCGGCGACGCATCGCACGCTCGCGCAAGGCGTCGCCGATGGTTCGTTTCGCGCCGATCTTTTTTATCGCATCAATATTCTGAGCATCGCGTTGCCGCCGTTACGCGCACGTTCCAGCGACGTCCTGCTGCTGGCGACCGCGCTGCTGACACAGGCCGCGCGGCGCGACAAGGCGCTTGCGTCGCGCGTGCCCGATCGCGAAGCGGCGGCGCGCGTGCTCGCGCCGCTGGAAGATGCGCTGTGCCGATATCCGTGGCCGGGCAATGTTCGCGAGTTGCAGAACATCGTCGAGCGTATCGCGGTGGAGTTATCGGATCGGGATGCGCCCCTTGCACTCGCGCTCGACGAACTGGAAGCGATCGCGCCGGAGCTGTTCGAGGACAAGTCCGACGCAAACGCGGACCGCTCGCTGCGCGATCTCAGCCGATCGGTGGAAGCCGATCAGGTCCGCGCATCGCTGGCTGCGTTCGGCGGCGATCGCGATGCCGTCTGCAAGGCGCTCGGCATCAGCAAGACGACGTTGTGGCGAAGGCTCAACGCGAAGCCGAAAAGCTGACGAGCCGCGTAAATGTGTCCGTAAGCTCGCGCTGCTAGCATCTCCTCTCTTTCCCAATCCAGAACCTAACGAACTCATGAAAAAGGCTGTCATTGCTGTGTTTGCCGCTGGTGCGGCATTTTTTTCCGTCGCTCCGGCTTTCGCCGCTTCGCACAATCACCATCAGGTTTGCCACAAGGTCAAAGTGCATCATCACTGGGAACGCCACTGCAAGTAAGCGCGTTTCGCAGCCGAAGGCGATGAGCCCCGTTCGCATCTTCCGACGGGGCTTTTTTTCGTCTCGCGACGCCGCGATCGCGCCGTGAAAGCGCGCTGTTAACAGTCGCCGTCGCCTATACTTTTTTCGCAGTCAATCGATATCCATACTGCGGCTTTCCCGAACGGAAGCGCTGTTGCTCATGCGCGATTGCCGCCTTGTCCTGCTTCCTCTCTGCCTCTTTATGCACGCAAAGAAAACGCGGCGCGTCAATACGTGCGGCCGCTTCACTTTCATTCGATGAGGACACCATGGCTACCTACATCATGCTGCTGAATTGGACCGATCAGGGCGTGCGTACCGCGAAGGACACGGTCGATCGCGCGCGCGCATTTCGCGAAGCGAGCAAGGCGATGGGCGCGACCATCGGCGCACTGCACTGGACGCTTGGCGCATACGATCTCGTTACATCGTTCGATGCACCCGACGATGAAACCGCGACGCGCCTCGGCCTCGCGCTCGGCGCACTCGGCAACGTCCGATCGACGACGATGCGCGCGTTCGGCGAAAGCGAGATGGAACGCATCGTCGGGGGATTGAAGTGAATCGGATAACTTAATAACGCATCGACCTCTGCATTTGGTGTGCCCGGGCGCGGCACGGTCATTGCGCAACTCATGATCGAGCAGACGGAAACGCCTGCGTCCTAATTTCCAGTCCGATCAAGGAGGGACGGATCATGAACAAGGCAATTGGCGCACTCATCGCGGCTGTAGCCGCGGCGGCACTGTCGAGCGGCGTTTATGCGCAGACGGCGGGAGGATCGAGCGGCTCGACGGGCAGCACCGCCAGCCCGGCGAATCAGGTGAACGGCGCGACGGGCGGATATGGCACGCCGGGCACCACCCATTCCGGCAGCGGCATGGCCGCCAAGCCCAATAGCGGCTTGCCGAGCAGCACGAACAGCACGACGAAGTCCGACGCGCCCGCGCCGAAGAGCAACAACACCTTGGCAACGCCGAGCGTCGTATCGCCGGCAGCCGGCCAATAACGCCGTATGAAAGACGGCGACCCATGTATCGGGTCGCCGGGCGTTGTGCGCTGCAATGCGTAGCAGGCGGATGTCGCAAGTTGCGACATCCGCATGGACAGCACTTCGGCAGGGTGTCCGATTTTGCGACAAACCCTGCCGATGCCGTCATCACAGAACGCGAAGGCCATCCACGCAGGCTCACGCGATGCCCCCGCTCGCATCGCGATTGGCGTGGTCCTTGCTCTTATCCCGGCGCATCGCTTCAGGCGAAGCATCGACGATAACGAACAAGGAGACATCACGTGAAGGCTGCCGTGCTGCATGAGTACGACGAAACGTTGTCCCGCGACGAATTCGTCCGCTATCAAGACGTCCCCACTCCCGAAATCTCGCGGCCCGACGATGTGATCGTCCGGATCGGCGGCGCGGGTGTGTGCCGGACCGATCTGCATATCGTCGAAGGCATCTGGCGCAGCAAGGTCGATATCGCGCTGCCCTACATCATGGGCCACGAGAACGCCGGCTGGGTCGAGGCGGTCGGGCGGGGCGTCGAAAGCGTCAAGGTGGGCGATCCGGTCATCTGCCATCCGCTCGTCACGAGCGGCCACTGTCTCGCGTGCCGGCGCGGCGACGACATGCACGCGACCGAAAGCCGTTTTCCCGGCATCAACGCGAACGGCGGCTATGCCGAATATCTCGCGACCGGCGAACGTTCGCTGATCCGCCTGCCGTCCACGCTCGCGCCGAAGGACGTCGCGCCGTACACCGACGCGGGCCTCACTGCCTATCGCGCCGCGAAGAAGGCATCGCGTCATCTTTTGCCGGGGCAGTTCGCCGTCGTGATCGGCGCGGGCGGTCTGGGTCACATCGGCATTCAGGTGCTGAACGCGCTGTGCGCGGCGGAGATCATCGTCGTCGACCGATCGGAGACCGCCCTCGCGCTCGCGAAGGAATGCGGTGCGCATCATACGGTTCAGGGCGGCGACGACGCCGTCGAGCGCGTGCTCGAACTCACGCAAGGCAACGGCGCGGAAGCCGTGATCGATTTCGTCGGCGAAGGCAACGCGATCGCGCAAGGTCTCGCGATGACGCGCAACGCGGGCTTCTATTACATCGTCGGCTACGGCGGAAAGATCGACATTCCGACGATCGACATGATCACGAGCGAAAAGACCATCGTCGGCAATCTGGTCGGCACGTATCCGGAACTCGTCGAGCTGATGGCGCTGGCCGATCGCGGACTCGTCCATCTCGCGACGCGCGAGTATCGACTGAGCGAGGCGAATCAGGCGCTGCGCGACCTGCATCACGGCAAGGTGAAGGGACGCGCGGTCCTCATTCCGTAACGACCGGCCGGCCTCGCGACAGACGAGGCCCGCAAGCCAGGCTTTCATCGGAGAACGCCATGACTGCGCAGGGCCAACCCACGCCCATATCGGAGCGCGTGCGGCTCGTGATCGAGCTCACGTGGATCAATTCGGAGCATCTGCGAAGCAAGAGCCGTTTCGCGGGCGTCGAAATCGAACTCGAAAGCGCGCTGGCCGCGAGCCGGCCCGAAGCACGCACGTCGCTGCAATTGTTGCGCATCGAAATGCTGCGCGATCAGCTTTGGGAAGCGGACCGGGCGCTGAACGCGCTGGAGGAAGAGCGCGCGCGTCTGGAGGCGGCGCTCGCGAACGCGGAGGCGGCGACGCGCACCGCGCATGGCCGCGATCCGCGATGAACGTAAGCGCGCCCACGCCGCTCGTCGAGCTGCTCGGCGCGTGCTGGACGGCGCACGCGAGCGTGACGGCGGCGACGTGGAATGTAGGCGGCACTCACGCGGGCTTCACGCTCGGCGATGGAACGCTCGTGCTCGCGTCGGGCGAATGGGAAGGCGGTCCGCAACTCAAGGCGCACGAGACGCGCGGCGTCGAGTTGATCAAGGCCACCGCGCCGCCGCCGCCGCTCGCGCGCTTTGCGATACACGATGGCGCGAGCCTCGGGCTCGCCGCCGATGCCGATGGAGGCTTTCTGAGCGCGGGCGATGACGGCAGGCTCGTGCAGATGGACATCGATGGCAATGTGCGCCAGCTCATAGCGCAGCACGGCCGACGAATCGATCACGTCGCCGTCTCGCGCTCGGGCGTGCGCGCGTATGCGAGCGGCGCGCTGGTGCGGCTCATCGGCGCGATGGAAAGCGAGTTGACGCTGCCCGCTTCATCGACCGCGCTGATGTTTGCGCCCACCGCGCAGCGACTCGCCATCGCTCACGCGGGCGGCGTCACGCTGTGGGATACGCGCGCCGCGACGTCGCGGCTCTTTGCGTGCGCCGGATCGCCGCGCGCGATCGCGTGGAGTCCCGATGGCCGGTATCTCGTCGCGGGCACGGAAGGCAACGCGCTGCACGGCTGGCGTCTTCCCGATGGCGACGATATCGAACTCGGCGGCTATGCGCTGCAGCCCGGCTCGCTGTCGTTCTCGGCGGACGGCCGCGTGCTCGTCACGAGCGGCGGACCGCGCGCGGTGTGCTGGCGCTTCGATCCGCCCGATGCGGATGATCGTCCGCGCGAATGCGGCGTCGCGGGCAGCGCGCCGGTGAGTGTCGTCGCGTGTCATCCGTCGTTGTCGCTGATCGCGGTCGGTTATCGAAGCGGCGCGGTGCTGTTGTGCCAGCCCGGCGGCGCGGACGTGCTGTTCGTCCGGGCCAACGGCGGCGCGGCGATATCCGCGCTTGCGTGGGCGCCCGACGGCGGGCGTCTCGCCTATGGCACCGAAGCCGGCGAGATCGCGCTCGTGTATTTGCCGCACGCGTTATTCCGCATTTCAGGTTCGCATTAGACGCTCGAGGGAGACGGAGATGACGACCGATGCATCCACGAAGGAAGCGTTTTTCGAGCGGCTCGGCGCGCTGTCCGACGACATGATCGCCGCGCATGGCCGCGACTTCGCGATGGGCGCGCTGATACTCGCCGCGCGTTTCATCGCACAAGGTCAGCCGGTCGCGGATGCGGCGAATGCAAGCGCGAGCAAGATCATCGTCGACCATTGAGTGATGTCGCAATTCGGGACACCGTAAGAAATTCGATCGTCGCGTTCCACGACACAAGCGCATCGAAAACCCATGAAACACGGCGTATTCGCGGATGGCACGCTTGTCGCTCTTCGTGCTGCCGTGCCGATGCAAACGGCGCAATCGCCCTGTAACCGGACAAGGAGAGCTCGATGTCAGAAGCATTAACGCTCAACAAGATCACATCCCAGCGAGGCATCAGTATCGGCGAGGCGGCAAAACGCGTCGCCGATCTCGGCTGGACACCCAGTTACGTTCAGGAAGCGATGACCTTCCCGACGGACTACAAGATCAGCAAGGCGCCGCGCGATCCGATGAAGCAGGTGCTGCGCTCGTATTTCCCGATGCAGGAGGAAAAGGACAACCGCGTCTACGGCGCGCTCGATGCCGCGCTGCGCGGCGACATGTTCCGCAATGTCGAACCGCGCTGGGTCGAATGGATGAAGCTGTTCCTCGCGATCATTCCGTTCCCGGAAATCTCGGCCGCGCGCTCGATGGCGATGCTGGGCCGTCTCGCGCCCGGCGAAGAACTGCGCACGGGCTTCACGATGCAGATGGTCGACGAGTTCCGCCACTCGACGATCCAGATGAATCTGAAGAAGTGGTACATGGAGAACTACATCGATCCGGCGGGTTTCGACATCACCGAAGCCGCGTTCGGCAAGTGCTACGCGACGACCATCGGACGTCAGTTCGCTGAAGGCTTCCTGACCGGCGACGCCGTGACGGCCGCCAACGTGTTCCTGCAAGTGGTCGCGGAAACGGCGTTCACGAATACGCTGTTCGTCGCGATGCCGTCGGAAGCCGCGCGCAACGGCGACTACGCGCTGCCGACGGTGTTCCTTTCCGTGCAATCGGATGAGAGCCGTCACATCGGCAACGGCCATTCGCTGATGATGTCGGTCATCAACGACCCCGACAATCATCTGCTGCTCGAACGCGATCTGCGTTACGCGTTCTGGCAGAACCACGCGATCGTCGATGCGGCTATCGGCACGTTCATCGAATACGGCACGACGGACCGCGACAAGAAGAAAGAGTCGTATGCGGAGCTGTGGCATCGGTGGATCTACGAAGACTATTACCGCACCTACATGCTGCCGCTCGAAAAGTACGGCATCAAGATTCATCACGACGATGTCGCCGCCGCGTGGGATCGCCTCGTCAAGAAGAACTACGTGCACAAGGTCGCGCAGTTCTTCTCCGTCGGCTGGCCGGTGAACTTCTGGCGCATCGAGGCGCAGACCGAGAAAGACTTCGAGTGGTTCGAGCACAAGTATCCCGGCTGGTATGCGGAGTTCGGCGAGTACTGGAAGTGGTACGCGAAGAAGAGCGTGCCCGGCCAGACCAACATGCTGTTCGATCAGGAGAACGGCTACGTGTATCCGCATCGCTGCTGGAGCTGCCTCGTGCCGTGCCTGATTCGCGAGGACTTCTGCGTCGATGAAGTCGACGGCAAGCTCTACACGTATTGCTCGGAGCTATGCCGATGGACGCACAAGGTCGCGTTCGCGTCGGAATACGAAGGCCGCCCGACGCCTGCGATGGGCCGTTTCAGCGGGCGCCGCGAATGGGAAGAGGTCTATCACGGCTGGGACCTCGCGGATTGCATCAAGGATCTCGGCTTCGTGCGCAGCGACGGCAAGACGCTCGTGCCTCAACCGCATCTGCGTTTCGACAACCGCGACATGTGGACGCTCGATGATGTGCGCGGCCACACGATCCAAAGCCCGATCGTGTTGATACGAGAGATGACGCCGGAGCAGCGCGAGAAGCACATCGCGGAGTATCGCGCGGGCTTCACGATCAATCCGTGCAATTGACCGATGCGAGGGAGGCGCGTATGAGCGGCGATGAGTCTGTGACGCACACGGTCCGCTTCGAGCCGGTCGGTGTGGAGATGTCGGTCGAGGAAGGCGAAACCGTGCTGGAAGCGGCGTTCCGTCAAGGCATCGCCGTCATGCACGGATGCAAGGAAGGGCAGTGCAGCAGTTGCAAGTCGTTGCTGGTCGAAGGCGACGTCGAGATGAAGAAGTATTCGACCTTCGCGCTGCCCGACTACGAGAAGGAATCGGGTCACGTCTTGCTTTGCAGGACGCTGGCCTACAGCGATCTCACCGTCGAACTGCTCAACTACGACGAAGACCTGATGCGCCGCTCCATACCCGTCGCCGAATACGACGCGACCGTCACGAGCATCGCCGCGCTCACGCACGACATCAGGCTGCTCGAAGTGGAACTGAGCCGTCCGTTGCGTTACTGGGCGGGGCAGTACGTCGATCTGACGCTGCCATCGGCGGGCATCACGCGCTCTTTCTCGATGGCCAATCCGCCCGATGGCGAACCGCGCCTCTCCTTCATCATCAAGAAGTACCCGAACGGCGCGTTCTCGTCGCGGCTCGACGAAGGTCTCAAGCCCGGCGACCGGATGATCGCGAAAGGTCCGTACGGCACCTGCTTTCGACGCGAGGATCAGCCCGGCCCGATGGTTCTCGTCGGCGGCGGATCGGGCATGTCGCCGCTGTGGTCGATCTTGCAGGACCACGTCGCGAGCGGCGAAGAGCGGCCCGTGCGCTTCTTCTACGGCGCGCGCACGCGCCGCGATCTGTTCTATCTCGACGAGTTCGCGGACTTCGCTGACAAGCTGCCGGACTTCCGCTTCATACCGGCGCTCTCGAACGCCGAACCCGCCGACGAGTGGACGGGCGAGACGGGTTTCATCCACGAAGTCGTGAGCCGCACCTTGCGCGACGAAGCGCTCGCAGGCGATATCGATGCCTACACGTGCGGTCCCACGGCGATGATCGACGCCGTGATCCCGGTGCTGCAAATGGCCGGCGTAGAACCGGAACGGCTGTATTTCGACAAGTTCACGCAGGCGGTCCGATGACGGCCCGTCGCCCTGATATTCGCTGATCGGAAAGGAGACATGACATGAGTACGTCGACGGAGCAGTCATCGCCGCTTAAGTCGGGCGCTGCGGGCGCGGCGCAGTTCGTGGGCTGGGACAGCCGCAAGTACAACTATTTCGAACCGAAAGGACGCAAGGCAAGCCATTACGAAGACATGACCGTCGACGTGCAGCCAGACCCGAAGCGCTATCTCATTCAGGACTGGATACTGCAATTCGCCGACGGCACGCCGACCTATTCCGAAACGTGGACCGCCGCGCAATGCTCGGACTGGCACACGTTCCGCGCGGTCGATGAAGAATGGGAGCGCACGCACTATCAGCGCCAGTCGACCATCGTCGGAATGATTACGAACGCGATCGGCAATGCGCGGCGCTCGGGCGCGGTCAAGCGCTTCGACAAAGCCTGGGTGAAGGTGCTCGAACATCATCTCGGCGCGTACAAGCACGCGGAATTCGGGCTCGGCACGGCGACCATGCACGCGCAGCGCTACGGCTACACGCAGATGATCAATAGCGCGATCCTGACCAATGCATCGTACAAACTGCGCTTCGCTCAGGACTTGACGTTGTATCTCGGCGAGATCGCGCTCGATCTGCCGGGCTTCGATCTCGACGCGGGCAAGGAGCACTGGCTCAACGATCCGATGTGGCAGGGCACGCGCCGCGCGATCGAAACCATCGGCGGCGCGACCGATTACCTCGAAAAGTATTTCGCGGTGAACGTCGTGTTCGAGCCGCTCGTCGGCGATCTCTTTCGCAGCGGCTTCATCATGCAAGTGGCTGCCGCGCAGAACGACTTCGTGACGCCGACCGTGGTATCCGCCGCCGAAGGCGACTACGAGCGCAATCTCGCCAACGCGGTCGAGCTGTTCCACATGCTCGCCAACGATCCCGCGCATGGCGATGCGAACCGCGCGCTCTTCGGCGCGTGGCTCGACAAGCATGGCGCGCTCGCCGCCGATGCCGCGAAGCATCTTCAGCCGATCTGGTCCATTCCGCACGCGAAAGCCGCGCAATACACCGACGCCCTGAGCAGTTCGGTCGAGCGCGCGCAACTGATCGCGAAGGAAGTCGGCATTCCGTTTTCGCTCTCCATTCAAGCCTGAATCCACCGCGAACAGGAGCCGCTCATGTCAGTGCATACCGACAACATCTTCAAGCCGATCAAGGATCTTCGCTTCGATCAGACCATCTCGCATCAATGCGGCGTCACGATGAACGACAGCGTCGAGGCGCGCGCGATTGCGGAACTGATGGCGACGAAGCCGGGCATCACCGTGACGTATCTGCCCGCGATGATCCGCATCGACGGGCAGGGAAAGATCGAGTTCAAGATGGGCGAAATCAGCGACGTGCTGGGCCGCGAGATGACGCCACATCTGTTCGAGATATCGACATCGACGCATTACGGACGGATGGTGATGATCGACGACGATACCGTCGTGCTGTTCGGCAACATGGAAGACGCAATGGCCTACGAATGAAAACGTTCGCGGGTGCGCCCGCGAGCGACAACCCCACGGAGACAGCAACATGTTCAGAACCCAGGACGGCGAGGACATTTTCATCATCGACGGGCACGTTCATCTTTGGGACGGCAGCAAGGCGAACGTGAAGAACGTGCATGGCCAGCAGTTCATCGACTGCTTCTATGCGTATCACAAGAACCTGAGCCCGAAGGAATACCTGTGGCCGAAAGAAAAGTTCGACCAGTACGGCGAAGCGGTCATGTATGAAGACCTTTTCGTCACCGGTTACGACGACATGGCGATCTGCCAGCCGACCTATCTGACCGACTTCTACAAGAACGGCTTCAATACCACCGAAGCGAACTATGTGGTGAAGAAGAAGTATCCGCATCGGTTCATCGTGAACGGCGCGTTCGATCCGCGTGACGGCGAAGCGGGGCTCGAACGTCTCGAGGAGCTGGCGCAGTTGTACAAGATTCAGGGCGTGAAGCTCTACACGGCCGAATGGCGCGGCGACAGCAAGGGCTACAAGCTCTCCGATCCGGGCGCGTACCGGTTTCTCGAACGCTGCGAGAAGCTCGGCATCAGGAACATTCACGTTCATAAAGGACCGACGATCCTGCCGCTCAATCGCGATGCGTTCGATGTCGCCGATATCGACGACGTGGCGACGAGCTTCCAGAACCTGAACTTCATCGTCGAGCATTGCGGCTTGCCGCGTCTCGATGACTTCTGCTGGATCGCCACGCAGGAGACGAACGTGTATGGCGGCCTCGCGGTCGTGCTGCCGTTCATCCACACGCGGCCGGAATACTTCGCGCATGTGATTTCGGAGCTGCTGTTCTGGATCGGCGAGGACCGCATTCTCTACGGCAGCGATTACGCGATCTGGTCGCCGAAGTGGCTCATCGACAAGTTCATGGCGTTCGAGTTGCCCGAATCGGTCGCGAAGGAAACGGGCGCGAAGCTGTCGCTGGAGGCGAAGAAGAAAATCCTCGGGCTGAATGCGGCGCGTCTGTACGGCATCGATATCGAGGCGCAGAAGAAGCTGCTCGAACAGACGCCGCAAAGCGCGGTCGCGCACGCATGAGCGCCGCGAGCGCGGTGAGCGAACCGGCGGCGCAAGTGTGGGAGCGGCTCGCATCCGTCATCGATCCGGAACTCGACGAGTCGGTGACGGAGCTCGGCTTCGTCACGTCCGTCGATGTCGATGCCGATGGCGGCGTGAGCGTCGCCTTCCGGCTTCCGACGTACTGGTGCGCCGCCAATTTCGCGTATCTCATGGCGGCGGACATGCGCGCGGCGATCGCGGATCTGCCGTGGGTGACGGGCATCGGCATTACGCTCGACGAGCACATGTACGCCAACGAGATCAATCGCGGCATGGCGCAGAACCTGTCGTTCCGGCAGGCATTCGGCGATGCCGCGAACGACGATCTCGACGCGGTGCGGCAGACATTTCTCGTCAAGGCGTTTCAGCGCAGGCAGGCGGCGTTGCTCGCGCATCTGCTGGCGAGCGGGCGCGAAGCGGAGGCGCTCGTGCGGCTCACCATCGGCGAGCTTGCATCGCTTGCCGACGAGCCGGAACGCGCGCATCTGATCTCGCGTTACATGGAACGGCGTCACGTATGCGGCGGCGCGATGGACGAAGCGCAGCCCGCGTTCATCGACATACACGGCGCGCCGCTCGATCCCGCGACGCTCGGCGCGTATCTGCGCGAGTTGCGGCGCGTGGGCGTCAACGCCGAGTTCAACAGCGCGCTATGCCGCGGTCTTCTTGCGGCGCGTTACGACGATGTCGAAGAGAAGCCGGTTCGCTTCGATCCGCGAACGCGCGATGCATCGACGATACGGACATAAATCGAAAGACAGGAGACAGGAGCACACGATGCCGAACATCATGTTGCATGACGAAGAAGCGCGCGCGGCGCTCGGCCGGGGCGTGGGCAAGCTCGCGCGGGCGGTACGCGGAACGCTCGGGCCGAAGGGCATGAACGCGATCATCGACCGGCCGATCGGCTCGCCGATCATCTCGCGCGACGGCGTGAGCATCGCGAGCGAGATCGAGCTGGAAGATCCGTTCGAGAACATCGGCGCGCAGGTCGTGCGGGAAGTGTCGAAGCAGACGAACGACGTCGCCGGCGACGGCACGACGACCGCCACCGTGCTCGCCGATGCGCTCGTGCAGCAGGGCCTCGAATGTCTCGCGGACGGCGCGAATCCGGTCGAACTCGTGCAGGGCCTCGAAGCCGCGGTGAACGAAACGATCGACGCGCTCAAGCGTTCCGCGACGCCGCTTTCCGGACCGGAAGAAGTGCGCGCGGTCGCCGTGGTCGCCGCCAACGACGAATTCACCGGCGGTCTCGTCGCCGAGGCGCTGGAGCGCGTGGGCGCTGACGGCATCGTCGATGTCGAATACGGCTCGACCGTCGAGACGCGGCTCGAAGTGGTGGAAGGCATGGCGTTCGACCGCGGCTATCTTTCGCATCACATGGTGACGGACATCGAACGCATGCAGGTCGTGCTCGACAATCCGCTCATTCTCATGACGGATCAGCGCCTGCAAAGCCAGGACGACGTCGCCGCGATTCTCGCGCTCGCGAACGAGCACAAGCGCGCGCTCTTCATCATCGCGGAGGAAGTCGCGCCCGCGTGCGTCGTCACGCTGCTCGCCAATCGCGACAACGGAGGCTTCGGCGTCGCGGCGATTCATCCGCCCGAATACGGCCACTGGCGGCGCGCGATGCTCGAAGACATCGCGATCGTCACCGGCGGGCGCGTCATCGCGCGCGATCTCGGCGGCCGGCTCGACGCCATCGACATGCGCGACTTCGGCAGCGCGCGCCAGGTGCGCGTGTCGTCGAATCAGACGATCATCACGGCGGGCGCGGGCGATCCCGCCGCCGTATCGGCGCGACGCCAGCAGGTCGCGCGGCAATATGACATGGCGCCGGAGAACGTCGAGCGCGACAAGTTCGAAGTGCGCCTCGCGAAGCTCTCGGGCGGCACCGCGATGATCCTCGCGGGCGGAGCGACGCCCGTCGAGCAGAAGCGCCGGCTTCATCTGATCGAGGATTCCATCAACGCGGCGCGCGCGGCGATTGCCGAAGGCGTGGTGCCGGGCGGCGGCACGGCGCTGCTGCGGGCATCGGCGCAACTCGACGGATTGATCGCGCGAAGCCACGGCGCCGCGCAACTCGGCGCGATGCTGCTCAAGCGCGCGCTCGCGAAGCCGTTGTTCACGATCGCGTCGAATTGCGGACTGGACGGCGCGTCGATCGTCGCGCAGGTGGCGAAGGCGGATCGCGCGACCGGACTCGACGCGCGCACCGGCGAGATCGCCGATCTGGCCGCGCGCGGGATCATCGATCCCGTGAAGGTGAGTTACAGCGCCGTGCGCAACGCGGCGTCCGTCGCCGCGCTGATCCTGACGACGCAGACGCTCATCGCGAAGAAGCCCGACATCACCGATCCGACGGCGGGCCCGGCGCTCGGCGCGGGCGCGGAGCTGCTCGGCCGCAAGTAGCGCGCGCTGCTGCGCTGCGACACAGCGCGCGGCGCCAACGGGGGCGTTTTCCCCGAGAGGACGAGAGACGCACGAGGTCTATACTCAGCGGACTGTGCTGCGCAATCGCCGGGCCAAGCCGGCGAATCCCGATGCAGCAGCCCCCGCGAGTCGCGCCGACGCCCGCCGCAAGAGCGGGCCGCGCTCCACCTCGCACGGAGGAGACACATGACGAGGCGCCTCATCGGTATGCCGGCTGGCGGCGGTCGCGCGAGCGACCCCTTCGTCGCCGGGTGGACGCGGCCCGACGCAAGCGCCGCCGATCACTCCGACACCGACACCATGCTCGCCTGGGAGCGTTTTCTCGCAGGCGAGATCAGCACGGCCGCGCCGACCGAACTGATCGCATCATGGAAACGAAGTCTGCAATCGGGCGTGAATCCGACCTCGGGCGCAGCGCCGTTCGCCGTGCATGGCGATGCGATCAACACGCTGCGCTGGCGGCATCGCGAACTGCTCGCGGCGTCCGACCGGCTTTTCACGGCCACCGCCGATCTCTTCGCGGATTCGTATTCGATCCTTCTCTTGACCAACGCCGACGGCGTGATTCTCAAGGCGGCCGGCGATCTGCGCACGCTCGACGCCGGCGAAAAGATCCATCTGATGACGGGCGGCGACTGGCGCGAGGCATCGGCCGGGACCAACGGAATCGGCACGGCGCTCGCCACGCGTCAGCCGACTTACGTGCACGGCTCCGAGCACTTCTGCGAAGGCATCAAGGCATGGAGCTGCGCCGCCGCGCCGATCTGCGAACCGGGGACCGGCGCGGTGCTCGGCGTGCTGGACATATCGGGGCCGCCATCGACGTATCAGATCAACAATCTGACGCTCGCCGTCACCGCCGCGCGCCAGATCGAAATGGTGCTCGCGGAGCAGGTGGCGCGCGAGCACATGCGTCTGCTGGCGTTCTGCTTGCAGCGGCTTTCCTCGACGGATGCCGCCGGGCTCATCGCCATCGACCGGCACGGACGGCTCGTGCACACGACGGCGCGCATCGCACTGCCGGTCAATCCGGGCGAGCGCTTTCCCGGCATGGGCGAGCATTTCCCCGTCGAGGACTGGGCCAATCATCTGCCGCAAGGACTGCGGCCCGAGTGGTTCAATCCGGTCGTCGCGGACGGCGAAGCGATCGGCGCGATGCTGATCGTGCCGCAGCCTTCCGGCCTCTCGAATGCGTCGCGTCTTGCGGGCGGCGCGCGCCGCGTCGGGCCGCAAGTGCAGCCGCGCGGCGAAGCCGACCCGCAACGCAACCGCTTTGAGCAGATCATCTGCCAGAGCGCGGCGATGCAGCGCGCGATCGAACGCGGACGGCAGCTTGCGCGACGGCGCGTGCCGGTGCTGATCGAAGGCGAAACGGGCGTCGGCAAGGAGCTGTTCGCGCGCGCGATCCACGGCGAGGAATCCGACGAAGGACCGTTCGTCGCCTACAACTGCGGGGCGGCGTCGAAGGAACTGATCGGCGCGGAACTCTTCGGCCACGTGCGCGGCGCTTATACGGGCGCGACGGCGGAAGGACGTCCCGGACGATTCGAACTCGCGCATGGCGGAACGCTGTGCCTCGACGAGATCGGCGAATTGCCGCTGGAACTGCAGCCGGTGCTGTTGCGCGTGCTCGAAGAAGGGGTGATCTATCGGCTCGGCGATACGCAGGCGCGTCGCGTGGATGTGCGCCTGCTCGCCATGACGAATCGCAATTTGCGCGAGGAAGTCGAGTGCGGGCGATTCAGGGCGGACCTTTACTATCGCGTCGGCGTCACGCGGATTCGCATTCCGGGCCTGCGCGAGCGCGATGGCGACGTCGATCTGCTGATCGATCACTTCAACCGCTCGCTCGCGCTGCGTCACGGCGTGCCGGCGCGGCAGTTTCCCGACATCGTGATGGAAGTGCTGCGCGCCTATTCGTGGCCGGGCAACGTGCGCGAGTTGCGCAACGTGGTCGAGAACCTGTTGCTGACATCGAATGACGAGCGCGTCGCGCTGGTCGAGCTGCCGCCGGAAGTGCTCGATGAATCGCCGACCGTGCGTGACACGGTCATGTCGAACGCGACGCCCGGCGCGGGCAGCCTCGAGGAAACCGAGCGCTTCGCGATCGCGCGTGCGTTGCGGCATGCGCAGGGCAACATGGCGCAGGCGGCGCGCGCCCTAGGCGTGTCGCGCAGCACGCTGTATCGCAAGATGGAGCAGTATCGGCTTGCGGTCGACGAAAAGCGTTCGTAGCGCAAGCCGTTCTCGGATATCGCCAGCGCGCCGCGCCCTTACCGCAGCGAATAAAAAGTAACACCCGGTAAGGTTTGACGCGAAGTGTGCATTCATCGGGCATTCGATCTGTCGAGGCATGCCATATCGTTCGATACGGCGACTCAATCCGCCGACGCCCAATGAACGAACACATCTCTGAGAACGAACCAAACATGAATACACGAAAGAAGCTGCACAGCCCATCCATCGACTTGCGGCGCTGCGCGCGTCTCGTTGCGTGCGTGATGTTGACGTCGCTCGGCGCGATGACTGCATCGCATGCCGCGAGCTTTCGCTGTCCGCATGACGCGTCCGCGTCGGAGCGGCTCGTCTGTGCGGACCCGGAACTTTCATCGCTCGACGATAAGCTGGCCGCCGTTTTCCGCGAGGCGCACGACGCGACGACCGACGCGACCGCGCTCGATGCGGATCGCGTGGCGCAATGGCAATGGCGTCAGCGCAACTGCAAGGACAAGGCGTGCGTGACCGACTGGTACACGCGCCGCATCTCCGAGCTGCAAGCGGACGTCGCGCACGGAAAGAAGCAGACGGCCGAGCACATCAAGTACGGCATCGCCGAACAGCGGCTTGCGCCGTCGGCGGAAGCGGCCGTGCTTCGGATGAAAGGGCTTGACGGCGGGAAGGATGAACAGGCCGGCGCTGAATCGAAGACATCGGCCGATGTCGAAAAGAAGAGCGCCGTCGTCGGACAGGTGAACGTCGAACGGCTTCGCGCGGCGTCATCCGCACACTACGAGACCGCTGCTGCCGCTCCGTTGATGAACGCGAACATCACGCACAATCCCGCGCTTTCGACGCCATGCAAGAGCGACTGCGCGCAGCGGCAAGTGCGTATCGCTTTCTAGTTTCGGCTCGATCCGGTGAAGGGCGACGTGGAGGAACGCGTCGCCCCGAGCGCGTCAGCAGGCCAGCGCGCAGTAGATTCCGCCGAGCGTGCCCGCCGCGCCCAGACCCATTCCCAAAGCGATGTTTCCTACGGTGGTGGCGCATCCGCCGAGCATGAAGGCGAGCAGCAACGCGATGAGGGAAGTAATGAGTTTGCGCATGATGTAGCGATTCGGTTTGCGGTAGGCGGGAGAGACGTCTTCGACGTGCGGCATACGAGGCACGAGGCCGGAGCCGATCGTAGCAACGGCCAGTCGCATCCATTGCGCGGAAAAGACGTGGAAGCAGCGCGGCTCTTACCAACTATTTCGTGTTCCGCATTGACCGATGACCGCACCGCTGGCGGATAGGAGCCGTCGGCTTCTGTCATCATGGAGTCGCTTAGGCGAATCCAGGGGTGTCATGTCAGATCTCGAGCATGAGAACGAAATCCGCGAAAATGCGATGCACGAACGCGCCGCGAGCGAGGAGCACGACGAATCGGCGGTCGGCCGCACCGGCCCGCTGAACGAAGCGGCGCTCCTCGGGCGCAAGACGCCGCCGTGGCCGGATTCCGCGGCGGCCAATCCCGGTCAGCACGCGCCCGCCGGCAAGCCCGGCACGATGCGCGCATTGGCCGGTCTGCTGTTCGGCCTCGCGCTGCTCGTCGCGGGGAACGGCCTGTTTCAGACGCTGATTCCCTTGCGCATCCTTCAGTCGGGCTATTCGACGTTCGTCACGGGGCTGATCCAGTCGAGCTATTACGCCGGATTCATATTGGGCGCGGTCGTCAATCGGCGGCTGATCGATCGCATCGGTCAGCATCGGACGTTCGTCGCGTTCTCGGCGGCGGCCTCGATTCTCGCGCTCGCTTTCGGCGCGGCGCAGTCGCCCTGGGTGCTGGGCGGCGTGCGACTTCTCACGGGCGTCGCGTTCATGGGCTTGTACACGTCCGTCGAAAGCTGGCTCAACGGCACCGTCGACAACGAGAAGCGCGGCCAGGTATTCGGTCTGTACGCGGCGATCAACTATCTGGCAGTGGGCAGCGGCCAGTTCCTGCTGAATGTGGGCGCGGGGTCCGGCGCGCAGCAGTTCTCGATCAGCGCGGCGCTCTTTGCGGCGGCGGTGTTGCCGGTCACGTTGATGGAAGGCTGGCCGGTGAAAGTGAACGATGCGAATCTCGATCGCGTGCCCGCGCGAAGCTGGGGAGAGAGCCTTCGCGAAATGATGGCCGTGGCGCCGCTCGGCGTGCCGGGCTGCATACTGACCGGCTTCATCTACAGCAACTTCTATGCGCTGATGCCCGTCTATCTGCAACGCTCGGGCTTCACGACGGAGGAACTCGCGACGTTCATGGGCGTTGCGCTGATCGGCGCTTTGCTGCCGCAGTTCCCGATGGGACGGCTGTCTGATCGCATCGACCGGCGGCGTCTGGTTCTATGGACCTCGTTGACATCGGCGGTGTTGAGCCTCGTGCTGTTCTGCCTGGATTTTCGCATCGTCACATGGTGCGCGACGCTGGCTTATGTCGCCGTGACGTTCACGCAATACGGGCTGATCGTGTCGCATGTGCAGGACCGCACGGAGTCGCATCTGCGCGTTGCAGTGTCGGCGATGCTGCTCGTGCTCTTTTCTCTCGGCGGCATGACGGGACCGACGCTGGCATCCGCGTTGATGACGCTCATCGGGCCGAGCGGACTGTTTCTCTTCAATGCGCTGTCGTGCGTATTGCTGGCGCTGAGTGCAAGGCACGCGCTTAGGCTATCCGCGCGGGCGGCCGGATGAAGCTCCCGTTATTTCCGCCCGGTCGTTGCTTCGCTCAGTCATAAACGATAACCTTGATTCGTTCGTGATCCGTCGAATGCTGGTCAACCGGAGACAACCGTCCCGTGAAGCGAGCCTGGTGTTTCTCCTGCATCGTCGCGTTGAGCGCGGTCGTCGGCGGTTGCAACAAGGACGGATCGCAAAAAGCCGCATCGGAAGCGGGTGCATCCGCGAGTCAGGCGGCGAGTCAGCCCGCGTCGGCCGCGAGCGGCGCGGCAGCGGCATCGGGCACGCAGCCGCACGGCGCGCTCGCTGCCATCGCCCGCGCGCAGTTGCCCGCGGAAGCCGCCGAAACGCTCCGTCTGATCAAAGCGGGCGGCCCGTTCCCTTTCAGCGAGGACGGCGTCCTGTTCCGCAACAGCGCGACCTTGCTGCCGGAACATCCGCGCGGCTATTACCGTGCATACACGGTTCGCACGCCGGGTTCGGCGGATCGCGGGCAGCGCCGGATCGTATGTGGCGGGCCGCGCAAGCAGACCCGCGACTGTTACTACACCGACGATTACTACTCGAGTTTCAAGCGCATCACCGAGTAATCGAAGACGTAGTCCAATGCGCCCGTTGGATCAAACCGAACGCTTCGCCGTGGCGCGCGAGGTCTTCGCGACTTCGCCGCTCGCATCCAGCACGGCGCCGCCCGTTTCGCGCGCGGCGTCATTCGTCGCATCGGCCAGATTCGTGATGAGCTCGCCGGACGATTGCGCCGCCGTCTGCGCGTCATCGGCGGCGGCGTTCGCCATGTCGCCGAACTTGATGCCATTGCGCTCGTACTGATTGCGCACTTCGCTCAGGATGTCGTCCTGCGTCGATGTGATGATCGACAGCACATGCTGGCCATACGATGCGGCCTTCTGAGGGAACTGCGCCAGCATGACCGATTGCCATCCGAGGACGTCGCCGGCGCCGGCTTCATCGCCTGCGCGCAGAAGCGCATTGCTTTCGTCGATGACCGTGCGAACCGTCTGCACGTTCAGTTCACCGAGCGCCTGCATGCCGCTTGCGAAGCGTCCCGTCATGTTGAGGAATGCCTGCAAATTGGCGCGCGCCAGCGACGGAACCTGATACGCGAAATAACCGGGATACTGAAACATTGACCGCTCCTTTTCAAAGTCGAATGTAAATCGGTAAAAGGAAATGCGGCGGCCGGACGCGGGCGATTCCGCGCGTTCCTGCACGCGCGGAGTCGATGGGTTTGTACGTTGCGTCTGACCGGCTGACCACGATATGACAGTTACGTGCATATCCGATGAAAATACGGCGAGAAACGCCGATGCCATGCAGCCGTATTTCCCGTCTCAGACGTGAGCGATGCGCGGTGGTTCCCGCTTCAGCCAGTCGCGCAGCGGATCTGGTCCAGCGGGAAGCCGAGTTCGTTGGCGGCGTCTTCGAGGTCGCTCAATGCCTGGCCGAAGACTTCGCCGATTTCTTCCGTGCCGACGAATAACTTTCCCGACCATATGTGTCCCTGCGATGGCGGAATGGCCAGTAGCGTGATCTTGTCGTTGTCGTCGTGCATCGCGGTTTCTCGTGACCCGTGAGAGGAGAAGGCCTTGGTCGATAGCAGATGCATTATCGATCCGGCTGTGGGCCGAAAACTTAGCGGTCGGTCGTCCGTAACCCGTCCTTATGGAACACGACGCGTCGATGCTTTCGCGGAATGCTCGTTGCTAAAAGGAGCACGAGACTTCATTCATCCGAGGCAAGCATGGACGACTCCCAAACCGTCTATATCGGCAGCGAAGATCCGGACTCGCTCGACGCGCGCATTCTGTGCGACGAACGCTCGGCCTATCACGCGGCGTTGACGGGCGAAAGCGGGCAGCAGTGCGTGGCCGATGACGATCTGCGGAGCATCCGCGCGCGCTACGTGGTGGCGCGCAACGCGATGGGCGAAGCAATGGGATGCGGCGCGATCCGGCGGCAGAGCTATCACGCCGCCGAACTGATGCGGCTCTACGTTCGCCCGCAGTATCGCGGGCTGGAAGCGATCATCCTGTCGTATCTCGAAGAGGAAGCGCGTCTGCTCGGCTATCACACCGTCTGCGTCGTGACGACGCCGGGCGAGTCGAATGCATCGCGCTTTTGCGAAGCCAGCGGGTATCGCCGCACGCCGGCCGATGAGCGCGGCGCCGTGTGCTTCGAAAAAACGCTGCTCGATTCCGTCTGACTTTCAAAAGATGCATGCGGCATGCCGGTTGCTTTGCCGGTGAGCGCACATGCGCAACGCAAGCGCGAGCGGCGTAAATCGCGCAACCGGGAGGGAATCGTGGACGAACAGAAAGAGCAGGACCGCATCCGTCGACGTGCGTATGAGATCTGGGAGCGTGAAGGCAGTCCGGATGGTCGCGCCGAAGAGTTCTGGCAACAGGCGCAGGCGTCGATCGAAGCAGAGGACGGGCCGGATCAGTCCGGGCGCGAAGCAGAGGCACACGGCGACGCGACGATCAAGTAGCGTCGCGTCGCAAGCGCGCGCTCATTTCAGCAACGTCATCTGCAGCACCTTGAAGATCACGAGCCCGACGGCGATCACCAGATAGCCGCGCAGCACGCCCATCCAGATGCGCGTGGCGAGTGTCATTTTCTGCGGGGCGAGCGTGTCGAGCGGCGGCATGCGCCATGTGTCGCGTTGCGCGCGATCGACGCTCGTGTGCGTCGCTTGCGCCGTCTTCGTCGTTTGTGCAAAGGCGCCCACGCGACGCAGCAGCACGCTCGCCGCGAAGCCGGCGATCGCCAGAACGGTGCCGCCGGCGAGCACGCCGATGATCGTCTCGCCGCTGATGTCCGGATACATCACGGCGGCCGTCAGGATGATCGACAGCATCACGAGCACCCAGATGACCGAGCCCGTGAACAGGTTCAGCTTCTTCGAGTTGACCCACGGACCGAGCACGGCGCGGTCGTTGCAAAGCAGCAGCAGGAACACGGTCGCGCTCGGCAGCAGCACGCCCGCGAGCGTCTGCACCGCTTCGGTCAGCAGGCCGAGCGGGCTGCCCGGAATCAGCACGATCGCGGCCGCGAGCGCGACGATGCCGAAGTAGACCAGATAAAAGCCCTTCGCGTCGGTCACGCCGCGATGCAGCGAGTGCCGGATCTTGAAGACGTCGCCGATGGCGTACGCGGTCGACAGCGACACGGCCGCGGCGCCGATGATGCTCGCGTCGAGCAGCGCGACCGCGAACAGCGTCGCGCTCGTGCGGCCCGCGTACTTTTCGAGGCCGGCGATGACGCCGCCGGCATCGGTGAAGCTGCCGAACTCGGGATGCCCGGCGAACAGCGCCGCGGTGAAGCTCATCATCGCGACCGAGCCGATCAGCACGAACGCAATGCCGATCCACAAATCGGCCTTCTCGTACTTCATGAAGCGCGGCGTGATGCGCTTGTCGATCACGTAGCTCTGCTGGAAAAAGAGCTGCCACGGCGCGACCGTCGTGCCGACGATGCCGATCACGAGCAGCATCACGTCCGACAGCTTCGCGTGCGCGGGCCAGTTGGGCACGAGAAAATCGCGCGTCATCTGCGACACCGGCGGATGAATCGCGACGAGCACCGGCACGAGCACGAGGCTCAGCACGCATAGCACGACCGCGAAGCGCTCGAAGCGGCGGAAGTCGCCGGTGCTGACGGCGGCCATCGTCAGCGCGGCCGCGACGCAGACGCCCGCGACCTTGGGCAGCCCGAAAAAATCGAGCACGAACGTGATGCCGATGAACTCGGTGACGATCGTCAGCGCGTTGAGCAGGAACAGATCGATGACGCTGAACGCGCCCCAGAACTTGCCGAAGCGCTGGAAGATCAGCCGCGCATGGCCGACGCCCGTCACTGCGCCCAGACGCAGCACCATCTCCTGATTCACGTACAGCACGGGCACGAGCAGCAGCATGGTCCAGAGCAAGCTCGTGCCGTAGTTCTGGCCCGCCTGCGTGTAGGTGCCGAACGCGCCTGCATCGTTGTCGCCGACCATCACGATGAGGCCCGGCCCGAGTATCGCGAGAAGGGTGCGCAAACGCGCCCGCCAAGACCCGCGCGGCGCCGTGTCGTGATGCGCGATCGAGCCGAAGGCGCCGCGAATATCGCCGACGTGCGCATCGTCGAGCACGGCGCTGCGTGGCGGGACGCCCGGTGGAGAGACGTTGGTTGGCGTGGACATGATGCACCCCGTGGCAAATATTGTTTATCTGACTTGACCGCCGTCCGGCCCGCGGATGACCGCATGCGCGCGCTTGGCGACAGGCGCGCGCGCACGGCCGACTGCGAGGCGGCGGCAGAACCAGACGGCGGACGCACGGCGGCATCACGCCATCTGGGGCGGATCGAGGTGCACGTTTGAGTGACTGCGAAGTACTACGGCGCGCACCGCTTGCCTGGGTGACAAACGGCGGCGTTGAAAAGGCGCGGACGTGAGTCGCTCAGGCGGAGATTTCGTTCGAAGGTCGACTACTGCAAGTGTCCAAGGCATTCGCCCAATCGTTGAAGATTGTGGATTTTATGGACCGCTTCAAAACCGCGTCAAGCGATGAATGTCCGTTGCGCGAAAATAATTCCGGCTCGCGTGGCGCTGAAATGTTTGCCCTTGAAGGCACGCGCGCGAACCTTTCAACGCGCGGCGTCGCCGTGCATACGAAGCGCGGACTTCAAAAACCTCAGGCGCGTTTCGTTTATTCGGTGGATCGCACGCACGAGGCGCGCGACGGATGCGGATCGGGACGGAGGATCGTATGGTGACGGACATTTCGCTGCGCGGCGCTGCGAAGCGCGTCGGCTGAACGCGAGGCCGGTGCGCCGATGGGCAGCAACGATGCCGTAGCGCAGAAGCCGCTCGCGAGCGTCGACACGCCGCTCGGCGACGACCTGCGCTTTCTGAGCCTTTCCGCGTGCGCGGAACTCGGGCGCATGCCACGCATCGAGTTGACGCTCGTCTCGAAGCGCGCGGACCTCGACTTCAGCCGCATCCTCGGCAAGCGCGTGAGCGTGTCGCTCAACGTGCCGAAGGCGAAGCCGCGCGTGTTCGCCGGCTATGTCGTGGGCTTCCGGCAAACCGGCATGCGCGGACGGCTCCACATCTACGAGGCGGCCGTGCGGCCGTGGCTGTGGCTGCTCTCGCGGCGCAGCAATTGCCGCATCTTTCAGAACAAGACGGTCGAAGAGATCGTGAAGGCCGTGTTCGCCGATCCCGTCTACAAAGGGCTCGAATTCGGCGAGATCAAATGGAAGGCGAGCACGCGCGCGCATCCGCCGCGCGAATACTGCGTGCAGTATCGCGAATCGGACTTCAACTTCGTGAGCCGGTTGCTCGAAGACGAAGGCATCTACTACTGGTTTCAGGACAAGGATGGCAAGGAGTCGCTGATCCTGACCGATACGCTCGCCGCGCACGAGAGCGTCGCGGGCTGCGAATCGCTGCCGTACGGCGCGGTGCAGGCGGCGGCGCCCGACATCGAATTCGTCAGCGAGTGGCGCACGCATCACGCGATCGAAACGCATAACTGGCTGCTCACCGATTACGACTTCAAGCACCCGTCGCGGCCGCTGCAGAAGCAGGCCGCGAAGCACATGCAGGGCTTCGACGCGTTCTCCGGGCTCGAACATTTCGACTATCCGGGCGGCTATGTGGAAGCGGATCACGGCGAGAGCCGCGCGAAGTCGCGTGCGGACGAATGGCGCATCGAAGGCAGCGTGCCCGACGATCCCGGCATCAACTGGCATCAGGTCGAGGCGCGCACCAACAGCAAGAACGTGCGCGCGGGCGCGCTGCTCAAGCTGACGCGGCATCCGCGCGCGGACCAGAACACGCAATATCTCGTGACGCGCACGCGTTACGAGATCGAACTCGCCGATTACGAAGCCTTCGACGGCGCGCAGGCGAATCGCTGCGAATGCTGGTTCTCCGCGATCGACGCGAAGCAGGCGTTCGCGCCCGCCCGCACGGCGCGCAAGCCGTTCGTGCAGGGACCGCAGACGGCGGTCGTGGTCGGGCCGGGCGGCGACGAAATCTACACCGATCAATATGGCCGCGTGAAAGTGCAGTTTTTCTGGGACCGGCAGGGCAAGCGCGACGAGAACAGTTCGTGCTGGATCCGCGTATCGCAGCCTTGGGCGGGGAAGGGCTGGGGCGCCATCGCGATTCCGCGCATGGGCCAGGAAGTGATCGTCGATTTTCTCGAAGGCGATCCCGACCGGCCGATCATCACGGGACGCGTCTACAACGCCGAACAGATGCCGCCTTACGATCTGCCCGCGAACATGACGCAGTCGGGCATCAAGAGCCGGTCGAGCAAGGGCGGAAGCGGCGCGAACTGCAACGAACTGCGTTTCGAGGACAAGAAGGGCGCCGAGCAGGTGCTCATTCATGCCGAGAAGAATCAGGACATCGAAGTCGAGAACGACGAGACGCACTGGGTCGGGCATGACCGCAAAAAGAACATCGATCACGACGAAACGACGGTCGTCAAGCACGACCGCACCGAAACCGTGGGCAACAACGAGAAGATCGACGTCGTGATGAACCGCACGGAAACGGTCGGCGTGAACGAGAGCATCACGATCGGCGCGAACCGCACCAAGACCGTGAAGGCGAGCGAGACCGCGACGGTTCTCCTGCAACGCACGCACAGCGTGGGCATCAACGAGACGATTACCGTCGGCGCGGCGCAGGAGGTGACGATCGGCGCGTTCCAGGTGGTGACGGTCGGCGCGTATCACACGGAGACGATCGGTGCGAGTCAGACGGTCAGCGTCGGCTCCGGCCAGACCGTCACGGTGGGTTCGGATCAGACCGTGAGCGTCGGCGGCAACCAGGCGACGAGCGTAACGGGCGATCAGTCGCTCAGCGTCGGCGGCGGGCAGACGGTGTCGGTCGCGAAGGACGCGAGCGAGTCGATCGACGGCGCGCAGTCGAGCACGGTGGCGAAAGGGCGCACGACGTCCGTCGGCGAGGATGACGCGCTCAAGGTGGGCAAGAACCTCACGATCAACGCGGACGAATCGATCAGTCTCGTTACGGGCGATGCCAGCATCGTCATGAAGAAGGACGGCACGATCCAGATCAAGGGCAAGGACATCAGCGTCAAGGGCAGCGGCAAGATCAGCGTGACGGCGGATAGCGACATCGTGATGAAGGGAAGCAAGATTCTTCAGAACTAGCGCGCCATGGTTCCCGTTTCGAACGGCGATGCGATGACCGTTTCGACATGGCCCGAAACGACCGGCCTTCCCGCGTCCGCCAGGTCTTATATAAGACATAAGACATAAGACGTTTGACGCAACGCAGCGTCGCAATTAGAATAGCGGGCAACGCAGTGCCCAGAACATCCCGGCTTGTTTGCAAAGCCTTCACTGAAACGCAAAGGCAACGGTCCCCCCATGCTGGAAAACTTTCGTGCTCATGTAGCCGCGCGCGCCGCGCTCGGCATTCCTCCGCTGCCGCTGACGGCGCAGCAGACCGCCGAACTGGTCGAGCTGCTGACGAACCCGCCCGCAGGCGAAGAGCAGGCTCTGCTCGATCTCATCACCAACCGCGTGCCCGCCGGTGTGGACGAAGCCGCGCGCGTCAAGGCGGGCTTTCTTGCCGCCGTGGCCAAGGGCGAGACCGCCTGCGCGCTGATCTCGCGCGCGCGCGCCACCGAGCTGCTCGGCACGATGCTGGGCGGCTACAACATTCAGCCGCTGATCGAATTGCTCTCCGACGCCGAAGTCGGCACGGTGGCAGCGAACGCGCTGAAGAAAACCCTGCTGATGTTCGACCAGTTCCACGACGTCAAGGAACTGGCCGACAAGGGCAATGCCAACGCGCGCGCCGTGCTGCAAAGCTGGGCCGACGCCGAATGGTTCACGAGCCGTCCGGAAGTGCCGCAGAGCCTGACCATCACCGTGTTCAAGGTGACGGGCGAAACCAACACCGACGACCTCTCGCCCGCGCCGGACGCCACCACGCGCCCCGACATCCCGCTGCATGCGCTCGCCATGCTGAAGAACGCGCGTCCCGGCATCACGCCGGAAGAAGACGGCAAGCGCGGTCCGGTCAAGTTCATCGAATCGCTGAAAGAGAAGGGCCATCTGGTCGCGTATGTGGGCGACGTGGTCGGCACGGGTTCGTCGCGCAAATCGGCCACCAACTCGGTGCTGTGGTTCACGGGCGAAGACATTCCGTTCATCCCGAACAAGCGTTTCGGCGGCGTGTGCCTGGGCGGCAAGATCGCGCCGATCTTCTACAACACGATGGAAGATGCCGGCGCACTGCCGATCGAACTCGACGTGTCGAAGATGGAAATGGGCGACGTCGTCGAACTGCGTCCGTACGAGGGCAAGGCGCTGAAGAACGGCGAAGTGATCGCCGAGTTCCAGGTCAAGTCCGACGTGCTGTTCGACGAGGTGCGCGCCGGCGGCCGCATTCCGCTGATCATCGGCCGCGGACTGACGGCGAAGGCGCGTGAAGCGCTGGGTCTGGCTCCGTCGACGCTGTTCCGCCTGCCGCAGCAGCCGGCTGACAGCGGCCGTGGCTTCTCGCTCGCCCAGAAGATGGTCGGCCGCGCGTGCGGTCTGCCGGAAGGCCAAGGCGTGCGTCCGGGCACGTATTGCGAACCGAAGATGACCTCGGTCGGCTCGCAGGACACCACCGGCCCGATGACCCGCGACGAACTGAAAGACCTGGCGTGCCTCGGCTTCTCGGCCGACCTCGTGATGCAGTCGTTCTGCCACACGGCGGCTTATCCGAAGCCCGTCGACGTGAAGACGCATCAAACGCTGCCGAACTTCATCAGCAACCGTGGCGGCATCGCGCTGCGTCCGGGCGACGGCGTGATCCACTCGTGGCTGAACCGCATGCTGCTGCCGGACACCGTCGGCACCGGCGGCGACTCGCACACGCGCTTCCCGATCGGCATCAGCTTCCCGGCGGGCTCGGGTCTCGTCGCCTTCGCGGCCGCCACCGGCACGATGCCGCTCGACATGCCGGAATCGGTGCTCGTGCGCTTCAAGGGCAAGATGCAGCCGGGCGTCACGCTGCGCGATCTCGTCAACGCGATCCCGCTGTACGCGATCAAGGCGGGCACGCTGACCGTGGCCAAGCAGGGCAAGAAGAACATTTTCTCGGGCCGCATCCTCGAGATCGAAGGTCTGCCGGATCTGAAGGTCGAGCAGGCGTTCGAACTGTCGGATGCGTCCGCCGAGCGTTCGGCCGCCGGTTGCACGGTGCATCTGAACAAGGAACCGATCATCGAGTACCTCAACAGCAACATCACGCTGCTGAAGTGGATGATCGCGCAGGGCTATCAGGACCCGCGCAGCCTGCAGCGCCGCATCAAGGCTATGGAAGCATGGCTCGCCGATCCGCAACTGCTGCAACCGGATGCGGATGCCGAATACGCCGCCGTCATCGAAATCGATCTGGCCGACGTTCACGAGCCGATCGTGGCCTGCCCGAACGATCCGGACGACGTGAAGACGCTGTCGGACGTGGCCGGCGCGAAGATCGACGAGGTGTTCATCGGTTCGTGCATGACGAACATCGGTCACTTCCGCGCGGCGTCCAAGCTGCTTGAAGGAAAGCGCGACATTCCCGTCAAGCTGTGGGTCGCGCCGCCGACCAAGATGGACCAGAAGCAACTGACGGAAGAAGGTCACTACGGCGTGTTCGGCACGGCGGGCGCGCGCACCGAAATGCCGGGCTGCTCGCTGTGCATGGGCAATCAGGCGCAGGTGCGCGAAGGCGCGACGGTTATGTCGACGTCGACGCGCAACTTCCCGAATCGTCTCGGCAAGAACACGAACGTGTATCTCGGCTCGGCGGAATTGGCGGCCATCTGCTCGCGTCTGGGCAGAATTCCGACGAAGGAAGAGTACATGGCCGACATGGGCGTGCTCAACGCCAATGGCGACAAGATCTATCAGTACATGAACTTCGACCAGATCGAAGACTTCAAGGAAGTCGCCGACACCGTGCAGATGTAAGCGTGCTGTCGGGCTACGGCGAGCGGTTTCGTCGTAGCGTCGCGCGATGGCGCCGCGGGCTGAACGCCCGCGGCGCTTTTTTTTTGCGCGAGGGTCGTCGAATGGATTACCTCATATGTGCGCGCCCGTTTTCTACGCGCGTTCACTTGTTCGCCCCGTATGTCGGCGACGCCAGAGTTTCATGATGACCTTATAGGCGACGATGGCCACAAGCAGGTCGACTGTCGTCATGGACAGAATGTAGAGCATCTCCGCATCCTCGACGCCCACTGAGTCAGCGATGACGAGCAGGACGTGCTGTTGCGATTCGGTCATCGGCAACGGATAAGTGTGCACGTAACGCACCGCCAATAGAAACAGGCCGCTGAAAAGCGCTACCTTGATTAGCTTACGGACAAGTGTTGCCAACAGTGATCACCTCGATCCAGCCATACGCTTGCAGTCCGGAAGTGCCTGCCGCAATGGATGTCGTCTGTAAAAGGGCTTGGCGAAGTCGTTGAAAATCTGCCCGGCTCTTCAGCGTAATGCAACCATATGAAACGCCTTGGCCACCGATCGGGTGAAGGCGAAAGTTGCCGCGCTTGATTCCATTTACCCAAGTCCAGTCATCGATCAGCCCGTCATCCCGGTAAAGAGCAAACCAGTCGCCGTGGCTGGATGGATTCCCGGTTACAGTGTTCCATGCGTCTTTCGCCCACGCTTGAGCTTGAGATTTGATCCCGCCGGCCGGACGCTCCACGATCCAATATTTGCCGGCAGGGATAGGGCCTGCTCCGCGCATCGCAGTGCAACCCCCGCGGTTGCGATAGTTATCGTTCCCGGAAAACGCCGGAAACGCCCCGACACCAGCCATGACAAGCGTCAGCATCGGCGCATTATCGACCACGAACTTGCCCCGCAGAGCCATCTCGTTCCCCCGAGCCTAGCGTTCCGTCCACGCGTCGGAGAACTTGATGTTGCCGTCCAGGTAGTGCCAGGTGATGTTGTCATACATGAGCGATACGGCCTCGACGTGATTGAGCGGGCTCATGCTGGCGATCTTCGTGTTCGCGAAACCGGGATGAACGCCGGCCACTTTCACGCCCTCGAGCAGCATCGTGAAGTAGTTTTCCTCCCGGCCCGCGTCATTGATCCGATAGAACCTGATCTCGGCAGATCGAAGGGTTTGCCCTTTGGCAACCGCTTTGTACAGATACGGGCTGGCCGCATCGAACTCTTTTTCGATCGACATGGGCGCGTGTATGCGCGTGCCGGTAATCCTGCCGGCGTTGCCATCGACGGGAAGCGTCAGGCCGTGTCCAAAGCCGATGATCTCGATGCTGCCCTCGCGCCCTTGCACGGAGACACTGCCCTTGATCGGCGAACCGCCATCGTCCTTCAGCCACATGTATGCGGGAATCGGCATGGTTGTTTCGCTTAATTGGCTGGGAAGCCCAAACAATGGAGTAAGACACATCAACAGCGCAATACGCTTTTTCTTAACAAGGTCGATTGAGTGGCGAAGTAGACAGCGCATGATTTTGTCGCCGTCGCGGACGAAAACGAGCCGCCCCGATATCATCCCCAATCCATCAGCCCAACCCTGCCGACATCCATGGAAAAAGCTTTCAGCGACGCCGATCGCGAAGCCGTCTACCGCGCGATCCGCGAGCGTCGCGACATGCGTCACTTCGTCGGCGATCCGGTGTCGCCGCACGTCATGCAGCGCCTCATCGACGCCGCGCTGCACGCGCCGAGCGTCGGCTTCATGCAGCCGTGGCGCATCCTGCGCATTACCTGCGCGAACCTACGCGCGCGGTTGCGCGATGCGGTCGAACGTGAACGCGTGCTGACCGCCGATGCGCTCGGCGAACGCCGCGATTCGTTCATGCGGCTCAAGGTGGAAGGATTGCGCGAGTGCGCCGAAGTGCTGGTGATGGCGCTGATG
The DNA here is from genome assembly GCF_023631165.1 of Caballeronia sp. AZ1_KS37. Classification (NCBI taxonomy): domain Bacteria; kingdom Pseudomonadati; phylum Pseudomonadota; class Betaproteobacteria; order Burkholderiales; family Burkholderiaceae; genus Caballeronia; species Caballeronia sp. AZ1_KS37. The sequence continues at coordinate 32,359 of NZ_JALQDP010000047.1, forward strand.
GACGGCCGCGAGCATCATGTCTTCGGACGGCGCACGCTGCCCGAGATGGACCTCGCTTCCGTCGCGTGCGCGATCCAGAACATGTGGCTCGCCGCGCGTGCCGAAGGGCTGGGAATGGGCTGGGTCTCGCTGTTCGATCCCGTGGAAGTTGCCGCGCTGCTCGACATGCCCGGCGGCGCGCGGCCCGTGGCCATTCTTTGCGTCGGGCATGTCGAACGCTTCTACGATGCGCCGATGCTCGAAAGCGAGCGTTGGGCGGCGCGCCGTTCGACAGAGGAATGCGTCTTCGAGAATACGTGGCCGTCTCGGAAGGACGGGTGAATTTTTTCGCGATATCTGTCCATCGGCGCACGGCCCGCGCGTCATCGTGATGGCGCCCGGATGATCCGGCCGCATCGACCTTGTGACGGAGGCTCACATGCACTATCTGCTGATGATCTATTCGGACGAAAACCGCTGGAACCAGATGACCGACAGCGAGCGGCAGCAGGGCGTCGCCGCGTATCAGGCGTACACGGAATCGTTGAAGAAGGCGGATGCGCTCGTCGGCGCGAACCGGCTGCAGCACACGAGCACGGCCACGACGGTGCGGCTCGTCGACGGGAAACCGCAAGTGCTCGACGGGCCGTTTTCCGATACGAAGGAGCAGCTCGCCGGCTATTACCTGATCGACGTGCCCAATCTCGACGCGGCGATCGCGTGGGCGTCGCGCTGTCCCGGCGCGGCGCACGGCCTCATGGAAGTGCGTCCGGTGTGGACCGCGCCTTACGATGCGCCATCCGCCGGATGAGCGAGCCCGCTGACGGCGCGAGCGCGGTAGCGGAATTGGTCGCGCGACGCAGTTACGGCAAGCTCGTCGCGCTGCTGGCGATGCGTACGCGCGACGTCGCCGCAGCCGAGGACGCGCTCGCCGACGCGTTCGCGGCCGCGCTCGCGGACTGGCCGAAGCGCGGCTGCCCGGCGAATCCCGAAGCGTGGCTGATGACGGTGGCGCGCCGCCGGGCGATCGACGGCGCGCGCCATCGCCGGGTCGGTGACGACGTCGCGCATCAACTGACGATTCTCTCCGGCGAAATCGACGACCACGAAGCCGGCGCATTGCCCGACCGGCGGCTCGGGCTGCTGTTCGCGTGCACGCATCCCGCGCTCGAGGCCGCGATCCGCACGCCGCTGATGCTGCAAGTGGTGCTCGGGCTCGAAGCGAAGACGATCGCTTCCGCGTTTCTCATGTCGCCCGCCGCGATGAGCAAACGCCTCGTGCGCGCGAAGAACAAGATCCGCGAAGCCGGCATTCCGTTCAGCGTGCCGGAGCGCGAAGACTTGCCGGGCCGTCTCGACGCGGTGCTCGAAGCCGTGTACGCGGTGTATGCCGAAGGATGGACGGATCCGCTCGGCGGCGATGCCGCGCGGCGCGATCTGACCGGCGAGGCGCTGTTTCTCGCGCATCTGCTCGTCGACTTGCTGCCCGATGAACCGGAGACGCTCGGCCTTCTTGCGCTGATGCTCTACGCCCAGGCGCGATGCGACGCTCGACGCGATGCGGCCGGCGACTACGTGCCGCTGTCGGCTCAGGATCCGTCGACATGGAACGCGCCGATGATCGACGCAGCCGACAGGCTGCTGCGGCGCGCGAACGCTTTCAACGCGATCGGACGGTTTCAGCTGGAGGCCGCGTTGCAGTCGGCGCATGTGCATCGCTGCCGCACGCATCGGCCGAACTGGGACGAGATCGTGCAGCTCTACGATGCGCTGTTCGGGATCGCGGCGTCGCCGGTGGTGGCGGTGAACCGCGCGCTCGCGCTGGCGGAACGCGACGGCGCGCGGGCGGCGCTCGATGCGCTCGCGCCCTACGCGGACGATCCGCGCCTCGCCGACTATCAGCCGTATTGGGCGGCGCGCGCCGATCTGCTCGCTCGCGCCGGCGCGACGGACGAGGCGCTCGCCGCCTACGATCTCGCGATCGGACTGGAGCGCGATCCGGCGGTGCGCCGGTTCTTGCAGCGCAGGCGCGCCGCGGTGTCAGCGGGCGGGCGATGAACGCTCGGTTCCAGGCGTCGCGGGCTGCGCCGCGTTTCGCACATGCGTCAGATCGACCACGTTGGTTCCGTCGCCGTGATCGTATCCATCGATGTGGGGCAGCGCCGGCACGGTGTCGTCCTTCTCCAGCCAGTTGTCGCTCTTGTACGTGGCCGAGCGCGCCTGCATGTAGCCGTAGCGATCCGCGGCGATCGCCTGAAGCTGCGACGCGTCGCGAACGATCACCGGCCTCAGGAAGATCAGAAGGTTCGTCTTCTGCCGGCTTTTCGTCTCGTGCCTGAATAGCGATCCGAGCACCGGAATCTTCGAAAGCCACGGGATTCGGGAATTGCCGTTCGTGTAGTTGTCGCTGATCAGTCCGCCGAGCACGACGATCTGGCCGTCGTCCGCGAGAATGGTCGTCTGCAGCGAGCGCTTGTCGATGCTGTAGCCGCCCGCCTGATCCGCCGTGCCGTTCTGCACGCTCGAATCTTCCTGATAGACCTGCAGCGTCAGCGTTCCGCCCTGATTGATCTGCGGCTTGACGTTCAGCATCACGCCGACATCCTTGCGGTCGTACGTGTTGAACGCCGATACCGATGACGAGCTCGTCGTGTTCGTCGAATAAGACCCGGACTCGATGGGAACATTGGTGCCGACGAGAATGCGCGCCTCGTGATTGTCGAGCGTGACGAGGCTCGGCGTCGACAGCACGTTGACATCCGAGTTCGACTGCAATGCGCGGAACAGGCCCTTGGTGCCGAGGATATTGCCGAATCCCGCGACCAGGCCGACGTTCGTCGTGGTCGCGGCGACGGACTGCAGCCCCGCAGCCGTCAGCCATTCGATGCCGAATTCGCCTTCCTTGTCGGAAGCCACTTCGATGATGAGCGATTCGATATACACCTGAACCTTGCGCTGATCGAGCCGCGCTATCACGGTGGCGAGGTTTCTGAACACCGGTTCGGGCGCGGTGATGATGAGCGAATTCGTGGACACGTCCGCGACGACTTCGCCGCTTCCTTGCTCGTCCTTGTCATCGCCCGAGCGCGATTGCATCCCGCCGAAAGGGCTTTTCGAGGAAGACGCCGACGATGACGTCGCGCTCACCGACGATGCCGAATCCGTGCCGCCCGGCAGCGGCGGCAGCGTGCCGTTGCTGCTCGGAAGCCCCGACGAGCTTTGATTGCCGCCGCCGTTGCCCGAGCCCGATTGCGAATCGCCGCCGCCTGTCTGGCCGAGAATCCGTCGCAGCGTCTTGGCGATATCGGTGGCGTCGGCGTTGCGCAGGCTGACGATATGAATGTTGCCCGGCGCGCGCGTCGGCGTGTCCAGCTTGACGATCAGCGATTCGGCGTCGGACAGCCGCGCGGCGCCGCTCGACCGAAGCACGACCGCGTTGCTTCTCGCGTCCGGCGTGACGACGACCTTCTGCGTCGGATCGCTGTTGCCGATGCCGTTCAGATCCAGCAACTTCTGCGCTTGTTGCGAGACGGCCGTCGCATCCGCGAAATTGAGCTGCACGACCGCGATATGCGGGCTCGACGCCCCTTCGATGCCCGCGATGATCGACGCGATCCTGCGCACGTTATCCGCATAATCGGTCACGATCAGCGTGTTGTTGCTCGGGTTGGCGGCAATCGTATTGTTCGGGGAAATCAGCGGCCGCAGCGTCGGCAGGATACCGTTCGCGGACTCCCTGCGAAGCTGAAATACCTGCGTGACGATCTGATCGCCCTTCGCGACAGGCTGATTGCCGACATAGGTCGGCACGCCCTGAACCTTCGCTTCCGATTCCGGCACGACCTTGAGTACGCCGTGATCCTGCAATAGCGCGAAGCCCTGCATACGCAATGCGGATTGCAGCGTCTTGAGCGCTTCGTCTTCGGGAACCGGATTCTCGGAGACGAGATCCAGTTGTCCCTTCACGCGCGGATCGACGATGATCGTCTTGCCCGTGGCGAGTCCGATCGCGCGCACGACCTCGTTTATATCGGCATGCGAAAAATTCATCACGACGGCGGCGAACGGCGCACGCGGATACGCAACGAGGAAAGTCATCCCCGCGACGAATGCGGTTCTTGCAAGAGATCGCGACAGGGCGCGGCGAAAACGGTCTTGGATCGGGAGAGTTGTCAAATCGGCGGGCGATGTAGTTGGCTTCAGCGCAGACAGGAAATACAGGCAAAAAAGCGCGCTGCGGGGACTATACGTGCCGTTCGATGACTAAAGGACTACAGGTAAGGTTTCGATAGGATTGCAGATCCGTTCAAGGCGCGCGATGACGGTTCGACTATCACAAGATGTTTCGCAATCCTTCTTTAGAGCGAAGGCACTCGCACCGATCGACGACACAACCTGTTTCCCGGAGAAATAGTTGGTAAGAAGATCGTCGCGTGCGAGTGCCGGGCGCGCTTACTTGGCCGCGCCGACGAGCTTGAACGAGTCGAAAGCGGGATCGATGGGCGTGTGGCCGATATGCGTCAGCGCTTCCGCGACGAGCGGCTCGCACGCGCTGTAGTCGGAGTTCATGCTGTCGACGTGCGCCTGGGGAAAGTTCACGGACAGCACCTTGCCGCCCCAGCGCTCGGTGGTCGCGGTCATGCTGCACTTGCCGGCGCCGCCGATCTTCAGATCGAGCAGGATCACGTTCATTTCGAACGCCGCATCCGAATTCGAGAAGTTCCACTGCATCACCATGCGGTCGCCCGGCGTATTCGTATCCACGAGTTTCATCGTCTTGTCGGGAATGCCGACCGCTGCGACGAGATCGAGAACATTCGATCCGATGAGCGCGCCGGAATCGCTGCGCGCCTCATGTGTCCGGTAAGCCGCGCATCCGGAAAACAGCGTCACGAACAGCAGAAAAATCAGGGTAAAAGGCCGCACGACAACTCCTCCGTCGAAGTAGATGGAATCCCGCAATTGGAAGAAATGCAGAGTGGGCGCCGTGAAAACGGGCGCGCAGACGGGAACCAGCAAGAAGGCGACCCAGGCGGCCGCGCGGCGCGTTTGTCTCTCGCCGATTGCCTTTCGAAATATTTCGCGGCGGTCCGCGTGAGGTATTAACTACCGCTTCATCAACGTCCATCGGGCAAAGTCGCCGCGACGGGCATCAAGAATCCGTTTGCGCCGCCGACATATCGTGCATGGCCTCCGGTGCCACACACGAATAGCCCCCGCGAATTGCGAGGCTCATCACCGCCGGACGCCGCAACGTCAAAGATGCGCGCGCAGCCAGTCCCATGCGAGCGGCCCGCAGATCACGCCCCACGTAAGCAAGCCGATGACGATGGCCACCGTGACCGCCGCGCTGCCGCAGTCCTTGGCGCGTCCGGAGAGTTCGTGACGTTCGAGCGAAATGCGGTCGATCGCCGCCTCGATGCTCGAATTGATCAGCTCGACGAGCAGCACGAGCAGCACCGAGGCCGCGAGCAGCACGCGCTCGGCGGCGCCCACGGGCACCGCGAACGCGATCGGCAGCAGCACGGCCGCGACGCACACCTCCTGGCGAAACGCGCTCTCCTCGCGCCAGGTCGCGGCGATGCCGTCGCGCGAATGGCGCAACGCGAAAAGGCCGCGCAGCAGGCCGCTGCGCTTGACTGCGGGCTTCGCGATCCGCTCGGCGTGGCCGGATTTTTCGGATGCGGAAGACGTAGCGGATGAAGAACGGGATCGAACCATGTCGCGATGTGGCGCTTTTTTTGATGAAGGACGGCTGAGGTGATACAAATTGTCACAAATTATGCTACTGTTGCGTCCGCTTTTCAGCGGCAAAGGCGCGTCATCGCACAGACCGGCGCGATGCACGCAGCAGCCGCGCGACCGCACCCGCGTCGCGGATCACGCACGCCCCGACGCCTCGCTTCGTGCATCGCACGCTTGCCCCGATTCTTTCCCGCTCTTGCTGCATTCGTCCCGGTTGCCGCGCGCGCCGCTCGCCTGGCGATCCGATTGTCGTTGCGCCTCCGTCACGATGCCATAGCGGGCAGCGCGGCGCGCGGCCGTGAATTCCGTAGCTGACTCGCCGATGAAACCAGTCGTCTCGTTCTGCCTCTCGCTGGCGATGGCCGCCAGTGCGCTTTTCGCCGGCGTCTGCGCCGAAGCGGCGCCGCCGGCCGTCAATCCGGACGCCGCTGCCAGCGCCGACGCCGGCTCGATCCACGTCCCGTTCTCCGCGCTCGGCGCGTATCAGCCGATGCATCTGCGCGGCCTCGAAGATACGCGCTCGATCGTGCTCGGCGTGCGGCTCGACCGCGTCGTGACCGGCGCGCGCCTGCGTCTGCGCTACACGTATTCGCCCGCGCTCCTGTTCGCGCTGTCGCACGTCAAGGTGTCGATCAACGGCGAAGCGATCGCCACCGTGCCGTTCGACAAGGAGCACGCCGGCGCGATGCTCACGCAGGACATCCCGCTCGATCCGCGCCTGCTCACGGACTACAACCAGTTCGGGCTGCGCTTCATCGGCCATTACACGCTCGATCATTGCGAGGATCCGGCGAACACGGCGCTGTGGGCCGACGTCAGCCCGACGAGCGAATTCATCCTCGATACCGCGCCGATCAGGCTGCCGAACGATCTCGCGCTGCTGCCCGCGCCGTTCTTCGATGCGCGCGATGTGAGCCGTCTCACGCTGCCGTTCGTGCTGCCCGCATCGCCGGACAGCGCGACGCTCAAGAGCGCGGGCGTGCTCGCGTCGTGGTTCGGCGCGCTCGCGGATTACCGTCAGGCGCGCTTCCCGGCGATGAACACGCTGCCCCCGAACGACCACGCGGTCGTCGTCGGCACGCGCGCGCAATTGCCGGCCGGTCTCGCGCTGCCCGATATCGACGGGCCGACGATTCTCGTCGCCGACAATCCGGCGTCCAAGGATCGCAAGCTGCTCGTCGTGACCGGCCGCAACGGCGCCGAAGTCGACGATGCCGCGTATGCGCTCGTGCTCGGCCGCACGGCGATGTCCGGCGATGCGGCGAAGGTCGCGCATGTCGACATCGGCCAGCCGCGCGAACCGTACGACGCGCCGCGCTGGATGCCGACGAATCGCCCGGTGCAGTTCAAGGAACTCGTCGACGACGTGTCGCAGCTTCAGGTCGCGGGCAGCGAGCCGGAGCCGATCCGCCTGAACCTGCGCGTGCCCGCCGATCTGTTCTCGTGGAACAGCGTCGGCGTGCCGCTCAATCTCAAGTACCGGTACACCGCGCCGACGGTGCAGAACAACTCCGCGCTCGCCATCGACATCAACGAGCAACTCGTGAAGTCGTTCCGGCTGCCGCCCGCCAAAACCGATGACACGCAAGGCCGCCTGCAATTGCCGCTGCTTTCGGGCGCGCCGGGCGGCACGGCCAACGCGCTGGACATTCCGGCGTTTCGCGTCGGCAGTTCGAACCAGCTGCAATTGCGCTTCAACCTCGATTCGCAGAAGCAGGGCCTGTGCGCGGGCGTGCCGACCAATCCGGCGCGGGCGGCGGTCGACCCGGATTCGACCATCGACTTCTCCGGCTTCGTGCATTACGCGCAACTGCCGAATCTCGCGTACTTCGCGAACAGCGGTTTTCCGTTCACGCGCTACGCCGATCTGTCGCAGACGGCCATCGTGATTCCCGCGCGTCCCGCCAATGCCGAGATCGAAGCGATGCTGACGATGCTCGGCCACATGGGCCAGTGGACCGGCTTTCCGAGCCTGCGCGTGACCATCGCGCGTCCGGACGATGTGCCCGCGCTCGCGCACAAGGATCTGCTCGTGATCGGCGGCGCGCCGTCGTCGCCGGTGTTTTCGCGCTGGCACGATGCGCTGCCGCTGTCGATAGCGGGTTCGGCTGCGGGAACGCCGTCGAAGGAGGGCATCGCGCGGGCGTCGTTCTCGGTCGGCGAGCATTGGCGCGATGGCGCGCGTGTCACGCACGGCGGCGCATCGCTGGATCAGAACGGGCCGCTTGCGGCGCTGATGGGCTTCCAGTCGCCCGGAACGAAGGGGCGCAGCATCGTCGCGCTCGCGGCGACCGGCGACGGCCATCTCACCGATCTGCTCGACGTGCTCGAACGCGCGGATCGCCTGTCGCAGATTCAGGGCGATGTCGCGCTCGTGCGGCACGGCGGCGTGGACAGCGCGCGCGTCGGCGAGACGTATGTCGTCGGCTACGTGCCGTGGTACGCGAAGCTGTGGGGCCACGCGATCCGTCATCCGGCGCTGCTCGGCCTCGCCGGCGCGCTGGCGGGCGTGCTGCTCGCGATCGCGGCGTTCGCGGCGCTGCAGGAACTGGCCGCGCGGCGCCGGGGTATCTGAGCGATGAAGGCTTCGGGCGTAAAGCGCGCGATCGTGTCCGGCGCGCTCGTCATGTTCGGCGCGAATGCAGCAGCGACGGATCTGGCGTCGCCATCGGCGTGCATGGATTCGTGGCCGCGCTGGGACGCCTTCAAACGCGACTTCATTTCGAAGGAAGGCCGCGTGATCGACGTCGGTTCCGCCGACGAGCGCACGGTCTCCGAAGGCCAGTCCTACGCGCTTTTCTTCGCACTCGTCGCCAACGACCGCGCGAGCTTCGACACGATTCTCCACTGGACCGAAGACCGGCTCGCGCGGGGCGATCTCACGTCGCGCCTGCCCGCGTGGCTCTGGGGCCGCGACGACGCCGGCACGTTGCGCGTGCTCGACGGCAACGCGGCGTCCGATGCGGACTTGTGGATCGCCTACGCGCTCCTCGAAGCGGGCCGCGCGTGGGGCGAGCGCAGCTACACGGCGCGCGGCGCATCGCTTGCGAAGCGCGTGCTCGACGAGGAAACGGCCACGCTGCCCGGCCTCGGCCTCACGCTCTTGCCCGGACCTCTGGGTTTTCATCCGTCAGCCGATACGTGGCGCGTCAATCCGAGCTACGCGCCGCTGCAGGTGATTCGCGGCATCGGCGCGAGCCTGCCCGATGACGCGCGCTGGACGCGGCTCGCGGCATCGAGCGCACGCATGCCGATCGACACCGCGCCGCAGGGCTTTGCGCCGGACTGGGCGCTGTATCGCGCGAACCGGGGTTTCGAGCCCGACGAAGAGACGCACGCCGAAAGCGCCTATAACGCGATCCGCGTGTATCTGTGGGCGGGCATGCTCGCATCCGACGATGAAGCGCGCGCGCGCCTCCTCGCGCATTTCGCGCCGTTCGCCGCATATATCGACGCGCACGGCGCGCCGCCCGAGCGCATCGACACGCGCGACGGCAAGCCCGGCCCGAACGACGGCAACGCGGGTTTCTCCGCCGCCGCCGTGCCGTTTCTCGACGCCATCGGACGCCCCGAACTCGCGGATGCGCAAGCGGCGCGCGCGGCGGGGGCATCGGCGCCGGGGTACTACACGAGCGTGCTGACGCTCTTCGGCCTCGGCTGGCGCGAGGGCCGCTATCGATTCGCGGGCGACGGAACGTTGCGCACGGCGGCATCGGCATGCGGAGCGGCGAAATGAAGCGCGCGCCCCGGACGAAGGCGACGTTGCTGCGCGCGGCGCTGATGTCGGCGAGCGTCGTGTGCGCGACGCAGACGCATGCCAGCGAGGCATCGACGGACGCGCTCGCCGAGCGTCTTTACGGCACCGCGCGCGCGTGGGCCAACAAGCATCGCGACGATCTCGCGTTGCAGGCGATCGACAAGGCGCTGCTCATCGCGCCGGACGATCCGCGTCTGAACGCCGAGCTCGTGCGTATCCAGTTGCGGCTCGGCCAGGCGCAAAAGGCGCAGGCCACGCTCGCGCGCATGAAAACGCGCGCGCCCAATGCGGCGCTCACGCAGCAAGTCGACGACGAATATCGCGTCGCGGTCAGCGGCCGTCAGGAAATGGCGGCGATCCGCCTGCTCGCACGCAGCGGCCAGTCGGACGAGGCCGCGCGCCGCGTGAGCGCGCTCTTTGCGCACGGCGCGCCGTCGGGCCCGCTCGGCGCGGAGTACTACCAGATCATCGCCGCGACGCCCGCGCGACGTGCCGAAGCGCTCGCGGCCTTGCACCGGCGCATCGCGGACGATCCCGCCGACGTCGATTCCGCGCTCGTCCTCGCGCGTCTGCTCAACAGCAGCGACGCGACCCGCGCCGAAGCGAACCGCATCGCATGGAATCTCGCCACGCGCACCGACACCGACCGCAACACCGCGCTCGACGTCTGGCGTCACGTACTGCAATCGGCGGGCGCGGACACGGCCTATCGGCAGGCGCTGCGCGCGTACCTCGAACTCGTGCCCGACGACACCGAGTTCAAGGATCGCGCCGATCTGCTCGACGCGCGCATCGAAGCGCAGCGCAAGCTCGAACGCGATCCCGATTACATCGCCCGGCAGCGCGGTCTGGCGGCGCTCGCTCGCGGCGACCTGAACGCAGCCGCGCCGTTGCTCGCGCGCGCGGCGGCCGCCCGTCCGGACGACGCGGAAGCCGTCGGCGGATTCGGTTTGCTGCGCATGCGCGAAGGCAATCGCGACGAAGCGCGCGCGCTGTTCGAACGCGCGGCGTCGCTCGCGCCGGACAACCGTGCGAAGTGGCTGGGCCTCGCGCGCACGGCGCGCTTCTGGGGCACGCTCGCGCACGGCCGCGACGCCGCGAACGCAGGCAAGCCGAAGGACGCCGAACGCTACGCGCGCGAGGCGCTCGCCATCGAGCCGGATAGCGCCGATGCCAAGCTGCTTCTCGCCGATGCGCTGCTCGCACAAGGCGACTGGCGCGCCGCCGAACCGATGCTGCGCGCGCAGCTTGCGGGCCGCGAGCCGAGCCTGTCGGCGTTGAAGAGCACGCGTGCGCTGCTCGAGTCGACCGGACGCGCCGATGAAGTCGAGCCGCTCATCGCCGCGTTGCAAAGCCGTTTCACCGCCGCCGACGATCGCCAAAGCCTGATCGCGATGCGCGCCGATATGGTCGCGAACGAGGCGCAGCAACTCGCCGCGCGCGGCCAGAACGGGCCGGCGGCGCAGAAATACGAGGCGTCGTTGCGCATCGAGCCGGATCAGCCGTGGACGCGCTTCGCGCTTGCGCGGCTGTATCGGGATATCGGTTTGCCGCAGCTCGGCCGCGCCGTGATGGACGACGGCCTCGCGCGCTCGCCGAACGCCGCGCCGATGGCTTACGCCGCCGCGCTGTATCGCAATTCGATGGACGATCTGGCGGGCGCGCGCGCCGCGCTCGATGCCGTGCCGCAAGCCGATCGCACCGACGCCATGCGCGCGCTCGCCCGCAATCTCGACGCGCAGCAGTCGCTCGCCGATGCCCGCGCCGCCTTCGCGCGCAACGACGCCGACGCTGCCGCCGCCGCGCTCGATCGCGCGCAAGCGCTGGCCGCGGACGATCCCAACCTGCTCGCGTCGATCGGTGCGCTGTATATCGATCGAGGCGACGCGGAGCGCGGCCTCGCGCTGCTGCGCGACTGGATGGCCGCGCATCCCGAAGAAACCGATGCTGACGTGCGCCTGCGCTACGGCGATCTGCTCGGCGGCGCGCGTCGCGAAGATGCGCTGTCGCAGACGCTCGCGCAAGTGCGCGCGGAGCCGAAGCTCACGCCGCGTCAGCAAGAGCGTCTGGAGGATCAGGCGTTGCGCAGCGTGCTGCGTCAGACCGACGATGCCATCGACGCCGCCGATTACGCGCGTGCGCGCCGTCTCCTCGATACCGTGAGCGACGCAGGCAAGCGCGACAAGCGCTACGCGTTCGAACTCGCCGATCTCGCGCGCGCGCAGGGCGATTACGACAGCGCACGCGCCGCGCTCGCGCCGATGCTCGCGGCATCGCCCGACGATCCCGAAACGCAGCTCATGCTCGCGCGCGTGCTCGACGACAGCGGCGGCATCGGCGCGCGCAAGGAAGCGCTCGCGATCGTCCGCCGCGTCGCGGATGCCGCGCCGCCCGACGACATCGACACGCGCCTCTCTGCCGCGCGCCGTTTCGCCGCGCTGCGCCGTCCGCTCGATGCGCAGGCGCTGACGCAGCCGCTACGCGTCGCCTATCCCGAACGCGCGGACGTCACCGTGCAGGCGGGACGCGTCGCGGAAGACCTCGGCGAGTACGAGCAGGCGGCGTCGCTGTATCGGCTGTCGATGGAGCAGGAACGCGCGTCGGGCATCGCGCCGGCGTTCAGCGTGCCGGCGGGCTCGGCACGCGCGACCCCCGCAACGTCCGCCACGCCCGCGCGATCCGCACTCGACGATCTCGATCAGCGCCGCAATCCCGAAGTCGAAACGGCGTGGATACCGGCGTACAAGTCCGGCGATGCGGGCGTGTCGCAGTATCACGCGCAGCAGGTGCCGCTCTACGTGCAGATTCCGTATCGCTACGACGGGCATTTCTTCGTGCACGCGGACGCCGTGCATCTCGACGCGGGCACGCTCGACGTGAGCGGACTCACCGATCAGGCCGGCGCTTCGGCGCCGAGCCTGCCGTACACCATTCAGACCTTCGGCACGAACGCGGGCTTCTACGACGGCACGGCGGCGTCGGCGAACGCGCTGCGCCAATATCTGACGAACTCGCCCGTCACGACCGGCGATCTGCATCAGCACGCGAACGGTCTCGGCGGCGGCTTCGGCTATCTGTCCGATGCGTGGCGCGTCGATCTCGGCTCGACGCCGATCGGCTTTCCGGTGCATTACCTCGTCGGCGGCGCGCGCTACAAGTTCGATGCCGGTCCGGCGAGCCTGTCGATAGCGGCGTCGCGGCGTGCGGTCACGAGCAGCGAGCTGTCCTACGCCGGTCTCACCGATCCGCTCACGCACGTCGTCTGGGGCGGCGTGCGGCGCGACGGCATCGACCTGCATGTGAGCGTCGATGTCGGCAGGACGAACGTATTCGCCGATATCGGCGTGGCCGAGCTGAGCGGGCGCAACGTCGCGAGCAATCAGGAATTCACGCTGCGCACGGGCTTCACCGTGCCGGTGTATCGGCGCGCGACGATGCGCGTGCAGACCGGCCTCGTCGGCAATGCCTGGCATTACACCGACAACCTGCGCTACTACACGTTCGGGCAGGGCGGCTATTACAGCCCGCAGCGCTATCTGTCGCTCGGCGTGCCGATCGAATGGATGGGCAAGCGCAACGGCTTCACCTGGGACATCGCGGCGACGGCGGGCGTCTCGAATTCGTACGAGAAGAGCTCGCCGTATTTCCCGAACGGCCTGCCGGCGGTAGCGGGACTCTCGCCGGTCGATACGGGCAGCCTGATTTATCCCGGCGGCTCGACGCGTGGCGTGAGCTTTTCGTACGGACTCGGGGCGACGGTCGAATATCGGCTGAATCCGCAACTGGCGCTGGGCGCGCGCGTGTCCATCGACCATTCGCACGACTATGCGCCGAGCGCCGGGATGATCTACGCGCGCTTCGCGTTCTCGCCGCGCAAGGACGATTACCGCATCAGCCCGCAGCCGGTGCGGCTCTATTCGAGTTATTGAGGAACGGATTGCCGTGAACGACGAATCGAACCGATCCAGTGGCGCGACGAGCCTCATCGCCGCGTTTGCGCGCTTCGTGCGCGCGCGCGTCGCGGGCCGCGATGCCGCGCCGGGCCGCATCGGCGTCGATGCGCTTCCCGACGATCTCGCCGTGCTCGCGCCGGGCGCGCTCTACGCGGTGCACGTCGCGCCGCGTTCGCCCGAATGCGATGCGCTCATCTGGGCCACGGCGCGGGCCGCGAACACGCGCCATGTGAGCGTCGTGCTCGCGCGCGAGCGTGCGGAAGCGGCGGCGCGTGCGCGCGAACTGGGCTTTTCGGGCGCAGCGGCGCAAGGCTGGCCGCGCCGACTGAACGTGCTCGCGATGCCGAACGAAGCCGCATCCGCCGATGCCGATTCTGAACCGTCCGCTCTCGCGCTCGCGCGCCTTTACGGCGGCCTGCGCGCGCTCAAGCGCTTTGGCTTTCGCGCGAACGCGCTGTATATCGTCGAAGGCGCGGAGCGCTGGTTCTCGTGGCGCGATCCGGCGGCGCTCGCGCGCGAAGGACGGCTGTTGTCTAGCTGGTGCGAGACGCGCGGCATCACGATGATCCTGCTGCTCGGCGACGCCGCCAGCGATGACGATTTGGACATCGACGAAACTCAGGCTTCGGCAAGCCGCAGCGAACTGAACGGCGCGTGCGCGGGCGTTGCGCGCGTGCGGCGCTCGCACGGCGAACTGCTGTGGCAAGTCGATTTCTGGCGCGCGGGCCGCGCGCTCGCCACCGGCGACGTGCACGCGTTGCGCTTCAACGAAGCCGGCCGTCTGAGCATCGCCGCGCCCGAGCGCGCGGGCGATGCGCGCCGCGATGCGCGTCTCGCGCCGGACGAAGCGCGCGTCGTCGTGAGCCGCGCGGTCGTCGGCGACGAGGCTTGGGTGCCGCGCGACTGGGAAGTGCTCGCGGACCGCGATGCGGTCGTCGCCGCCTGCGATGGCGCGCGCGGCGCGACCGTCGTGCTCGCGCATCGCAACGGCGCGCAGCTCGAAGCGCTGTGCGCCGCCGTGCACACGCTGCGCCGCCGCTGCGGACGCGCGCTCAAAATCGCCGTGGTCGAACGCGGCGAAGTGCTGCGTCATCAATATGAATTGCTGATGCTGAGCCTCGGCGCGAATCTCGTCGTCGGGCGCGACGTGCCGTTCTCGCGGCTCGAATCGCTGTTGCAGTCGCTGCAAGGCCAGCTCTACACGCGTCCGCTTTTGTCGGATTACCGCACGGCGCTCGCCGCGTCGCTCGCCGATGCCGCGCTCGGCTATCAGAACGTGGCGGCGTTCTGCGCGCAGACGCAAGGCGCGCTCGCACGCGGCGCGGTGCTGCGTCTGCCGCATGTGCTCGTGAAGCTGACGCTGCCGCCTGCGCTCGCTCACGTCGATGCGCTCGCGTGGTGCCGTCCGCGCCGCGCGGGCGATGTCTTCACGGCGGACGCGTCGCATCTGTACGTGTTCCTGTTCGGCTGCCGTCTCGCCGATGCCGACGCCGCGCTCGCGCGCATCTTCACCGTGCCGGTGGAGCGCGTGGCGAAGGACGTCACGTATTTGTCGGACGACGGCATCGGCGCGCAATTGCAGGCGCTCGAAGCGGAGAACCGGCGCGCGCCGTCGGCGGATTACAGCGATCTGTTCGCCGCGACCGCGCCCGTCATCGCGATGGAAGACAAGGCGGATGCGGCTACGGAAAGCGAATCCGTGCGCCGCTCGCGCGCGGAACTCGACGCGCTCGACGCCGTGCTGAACCAAGAAGCGCGCAGGAACGCGACCGACGAAGGTCCGTTGCATCCGCCCGCGCGCCGCGCCGTGCGTGCGCATATGCCGCTCGCCGAACCGGGAAACTGAAACGATGGACACCTTGCTCATTTCGATGCTGATCGGCGTGCTGGCCGGCGTGCCCGCGTGGATCGTCTGGCAGCGCGCGGGCGCGCGGCGCGGTCTCGTAGCCGCGCGTGGTTTCGATCCGCGCGACGCGGTGCCGTGCCGCATCGAGCCGGTCGTGCTCAACGCGCGTCTCGTCCCCGATGTCGATGCCGCGCCGAAGGACGCCTCCCGCCCATGAAAACCATCGCGCTCATTTCGACGGCGGGCGGCGCGGGCCGCACGACGCTCGCCGCATCGCTCGCGACGCTGCTCGCCCGGCGCGGCCGCGCCGTGGTCGCGCTCGACTTCGATCCGCAGAACATGCTCGGCGCGTATCTCGGGCTGGACGCGTTCGCGGCGGAAGGCATCGGCGGCGCGCTCGCCGATCCGTCGCGCAAGTGGCACGAATCGACCTGGCGCAACGAGGACGGCGTGCTGTTCGTGCCGCACGGCGGTCTCACGCCCGCGCGATCCGCCGCGTGCGAAGCGCGTCTTTGCGAGCATCCGCGATGGCTCGAACGCACGATCGGCGAGATCGGCTTGCCGGAGACCGGCGTCGTGCTGATCGATACGCCGCGCTATCCGTGCTCGCATGCGGATCACGCCGCGCGCGCCGCCGATCTCGTGCTCGCCGTGTGCCCGCCTGAGCCGGCTGCGTGCGCGACGCTCGTCGCGCGTTTGCCCGCGCTGCGGGAATCGTGCGCGGATGTGCGTCTCGTCGTGAATCGCCTGAATCCCGCCCGCGCGATGCAGCGCGACGCGCTCGCGATGCTGCGCGCCGCGACCGGGAACATGCCGCTCGCGCAACGCATTCATCTGGAAGCGTCGATGCCCGAGGCATTTTCGCGCGGCGCGTGGATTGTCGACGAAGCGCCGCATCTGCAGGCGTCGCACGATCTGCACGGTCTCGCGCAGCACGTCGATGCGTGGCTGCCCGCGCTCACCGCGAGCGAGACGGCATGAAGCGCGAACCAGGCTCCCGCTCGAACCGCGCGATCGGCTGGATCGCGCGCGGGCTCGGCGTGCCCGACACGCGCTCGGCGTTCGACTGGTGCGTGCGTCTCTTCTTCAAGCCGCCGCGCGCGGGCAAGCGCGACATCGCGCGGGACATGCTGCGCGCGTTCGTGCTCGCGTGGGCGCGCGAGTGGGGCGTCATCGACGTGCGCAATCCTTGGGCGTGGCTGCTGCGCGCGTTCGTGCGCCCGCCGCGCGAAAACGCGAAGCCGCTCGCCGCGTATGCGCGGGCCGCGCTCGGCCTGACCGAACGCGCGCTCACGCCGCTCGCTCTCGCGCTGATGTGGATGAAGCGCCGCATCGATGCCGCCATCGACGGACTGCCGTGGGCGCGCTTCGGCGCGCGGCTCGAAGGCGGCGCGAATGTCATCGGCAAGAAGCGCTGGATGCTGCCCGCGCTCGTCGTGATCGGCGGATTGCTGTGGGCGGTCGTCGGCACGTCGCCGCTCGCGTCGGGAAGCCAGTTCGTGTTCTTCGCCGTGCTGATGATCGCGGCGCTCGTCATCCGCCGCATTCCGGGGCGCATGCCGGTGCTGATTCTCGCGTCGCTCGCGCTGCTCGTCACCGCGCGCTACGTCTGGTGGCGCACGACCGAGACGCTCGACTTCCGCACGCCCGGCGAGGCGATCGTCGGCTACGCGCTCTTCGGCGCGGAAGCCTATACGTGGATGATCCTGCTGTTCGGCTTCGTGCAGACCGCGTGGCCGCTCGAACGCGCCGTGTCGAAGCTGCCCGACGATCCCGCCGACTGGCCGAGCGTCGATGTCTTCATTCCGACCTACAACGAGCCGCTGTCGGTCGTGAAGCCGACGGTTTTCGCCGCGCAAGGCATCGACTGGCCGCGCGACAAGCTCAATATCTGGCTGCTCGACGACGGCCATCGTCCGGAGTTCGAGGCGCTCGCGCGGGCGGCGGGCATCGGCTACATCACGCGCGACGACAATCAGCACGCGAAGGCGGGCAACATCAATCGCGCGCTCGCGAAGACGCACGGCGAATACATCGCCATTTTCGATTGCGATCACGTCCCCACGCGCTCCTTCCTGCAAGCGACGATGGGCACCTTCTTCGCCGATCCGAAATGCGCACTCGTGCAGACGCCGCATCACTTCTTCTCGCCCGATCCGTTCGAGCGCAATCTCGACACGTTCCGCCGCGTGCCGAACGAAGGCAATCTGTTTTACGGGCTCGTGCAGGCGGGCAACGATCTCTGGAACGCGACGTTCTTCTGCGGCTCGTGCGCGGTCATCAAGCGCGCGCCGCTGGAAGAGGTCGGCGGCATCGCGGTCGAAACCGTGACCGAAGACGCGCACACGGCGCTCAAGCTGCATCGGCGCGGCTATACGACGGCGTATCTGCCGACGGTGCAGGCCGCCGGTCTCGCCACCGAAAGCCTCGCGAGCCACATCAAGCAGCGCACGCGCTGGGCGCGCGGCATGGCGCAGATTTTCCGCATCGACAATCCGTTTTTCGGGCGCGGGCTGAACTTCTTTCAGCGCCTGTGCTACGGCAACGCGATGCTGCACTTCTTCTACGGCATTCCGCGCCTCGTGTTCCTCACCATGCCGATGTGGTACCTCTTCTTCCAGATGTACTTCATCAACGCGGCGGCGACGACCATCGCGGGTTTCGTGCTGCCGTACATCGTCATCGCGAACATCGCGAACTCGCGGATGCAGGGCAAGTTCCGGCATTCGTTCTGGGCCGAAGTCTATGAGTCGGTGCTCGCGTGGTATATCGCGCTGCCGACGACCATCGCGTTCTTCAGCCCGAAGCATGGCAAGTTCAACGTGACGGACAAGGGCGGGCGCATCGACGAGACGTATATCGACTGGGCGATGAGCAAGCCGTATCTCGTGCTGCTCGGCATGAACGCGCTCGCGATGTCCGTCGGCATCGTGAAGCTGATCGCCGGCGCGGGCGACGAAGACGCGACCATCCTGATGAACGTGTTCTGGACGCTCTACAACCTCGTGATGCTCGGCGCGGCGGTGAGCGTCGCGCGCGAGGCGAAGCAGGTGCGCGTCACGCATCGCATCGCGATGAACATGCCCGCGACGCTCGTGCTCAACGACGGCAGCAGCATCGCGTGCAGCACGAGCGATTACTCGACGGGCGGGCTCGGGCTCGTCGTCGGCGAAGGATTGCTCTCGCTCGAAACCGGCGACACGCTCGGCGTCGTCGTGAGCCGCGGCGAGCGGCAGTTTCACTTTCCGGTGCGCGTGACGCGCCTTTCCGGCACGCATCTGGGCGTGCGCTTCGATTCGCTCACGCTCGAAGACGAGCGCCGTCTCGTGCAATGCACGTTCGGCCGCGCCGATGCGTGGATCGAATGGGACGAGCGCACCGAAGACGACGCGCCGCTCAAGGGCCTGAAGGAAGTGCTGCTGATGGGCTTCGAAGGCTATGCGCGGCTGTTCGGCGGAGCGCGCCGCGCGCTGCTCGACAAGCTCGCGCTCGATGGCCGCCGCTACTGACAAGAAGAACGAAGATGACCTTCTGGAACCTGTATTTCATCATCAAGATCGCGCTCTTTTCGACGGGGCATCTGACGCCGATATGGCTCGCGAACATCGCGTTCGCGGTGGCGCTCGCCGCGAGCTCGCCGCTGCGCTCGCGCATCTGGCGGGCGGTGCGGTTCGTCGCCGGGCTCGGCATCGGTTTGCCGCTGATGTATCGCGAGGCGAACGTGCCGCCGTTCGGCCGCATCGTCGAGGAATTCGGCAATCTCACGACCTTCAGCTTCGGCTACTGGCTCGAGTTGCTGCCGCGCTTTCTTCCGCCGATGCTGCTCGCCGTCGCGCTCGGTCTGCTCGTCGCGTATCTCGTCGTCAATCGCTGGCTGCGCATCGCGACCTTCGTGATGATCGCGCTCGTCGCGCTGCCGGTGTGGCAGGGCGCGAATGCGGTGCTCGCGCGCATCGAGGCGAAGCCGCAGGGCAATGCCGTTGCCGCAACTAACCGTCAATCCGCGGACCCCCTGGATTACAACGCGACGCTCGCGGCATTCAGGGCGAAGGAGTCGCAGCGACAGGTGAGCTTCGGTCATCTGTCGAGCGATCCGAAAGAGCAGTTCGACGTGATCGTGCTGCACATCTGCTCGCTGTCGTGGGACGACCTCGATGTATCGAAGCAGCGCAATCATCCGTTCCTGTCGCACTTCGACTATCTGTTCACGAACTTCAGCACGGCGGCGAGCTACAGCGGCCCGGCGGCGATTCGCGTGCTGCGCGCGTCGTGCGGACAGGAAGCGCACGCCGATCTGTACAAGGATGCGCCCGCGCAGTGTCATCTGATGGCCGATCTTGCGCAGGCCGGCTACACGCCGCAGGTCACGTTCAATCACGACGGCCACTTCGACAACTTCACGCAGCTCGTGAAGGAGAACATCGGCGTGCCGAACGTGCCTTTCGTGCCGAACACGGCCGCGCCCGTCGCGATGCACGCGTTCGACGGCTCGCCGATCATGGACGATTACGGCACGCTCGCGAACTGGTACGCAGAGCGCGCGCGGGAGCCGGGACCGGTCGCGCTGTACTACAACACGATCAGCCTGCACGACGGCAACCGCCTGCCGAACAACAAGATGACGAGCCTCGAGTCGTATCCGCTGCGCGTGGCGAAGCTGATGAGCGATTTCGACAAGTTCGCCGATCTGATCCAGCAATCGGGGCGGCGCGCGGTGATCGTGTTCGTGCCCGAGCACGGCGCGGCGCTGCGCGGCGACGCCAATCAGGTCGCGGGCCTGCGCGAGATTCCGACGCCGAGCGTGATCCACGGGCCGGTGGGCGTGCGGCTCGTCGGCTTCACGGGCAATCACGGCGCGACGACCGTCATCGATCAGCCGACCGGGCATCTCGCCATCGCGCAATTGCTGTCGAACCTCGTGTCGAACAGTCCGTTCAAGGCGGGCGTCACGCTGTCGCAATACGCGGCCAATCTGCCGCAGACGCCGATGATCGGCGAGAACGAAGGCACCGTCACGATGAAGACCGCGACGGGCTATGTCGTGAAGACGCCGGACGGCGTATGGGTGGATCAGAAATGAACACGCTGAACAAGGAAGCGCGCGACCGGCATGATGTCGTCGCGCTTGCGGAGCGCGTCGCCGGTCTCGACGCCGCGCGCTATTTCGATGCCGAAGCCGACGAGGAATTGCGCGCGGCGGTGACGCGCTGGCCGGTGCTCGCGCGGCTGATGGCGCTCGCGCCCGTCAGCGCCGACGACGATCAGCGCGCGATGAGCGGTTGCGCGACGGCGCCGTCATCGGCGTGATCGCGCGGGCGTCGATGGGCCGGAATCGCTCGTGTCGTACAGACGTTCCGGAATGAACAACGTGCCGATGCCGCTCGGAATGAACACCGCGCCGACGAGCAGAAAGCTCACGCCGAACGAGAACTGCGTCGCGATATGGCCGAGCGCGACAGGCGACGGCCCTCGCAGCACGAATGAAGCGCGTTCGGACTATTTCGCCGCCGTCTCCTGCACTTGCGCATCCTTGCGCCAGCCGCCGCCCAGCGCCGTATAGAGCGTCACCATGTTGGTCTGTTGCGCGGCGCGGTCGGTCACGAGCTGGGTCTGCGCGCTGAACAGCGTGCGCTGCGCCGTGAGCAAAGTGAGGAAGCTGTCCAGGCCGCCGCGATAGCGCGCATTGGCGATGTCGTAGTACTGCTGCGCGGCATCGACATACTGAAGGTCCGCGGCGGTCTGATCGACATACGTGGCGCGCGCCGCGAGCGCGTTCGACACCTCCTTGAAGGCGGTCTGGATCGTGCCTTCGTACGCCGCGACGTAGATGTTCTTCGAGATCGTCGCGGAGTCGAGCGAGGCGCGCAGACTGCCGAACTGGAAGATCGGCACGCTGATCGACGGCTCGAACGCCCACGCGCCCGAACCCGCCTTGAAGAGCGACGACAGCCCGTTGCTCGCGACGCCGCCCGTCGCGGTCAGCGAGACGGTCGGGAAGAACGCCGCGCGCGCCGCACCGATATACGCGTTCGCGGACTTCAACGCATGTTCCGCCTCGATGATGTCGGGCCGCTCCGTCAAGAGCGTCGAAGGCAGGCCCTCGGGCACGGCGGCGAAGAGCGGTTCGTCGGGCAAGGCGCGATCGTCGGGGAAGCCGTCGGGCAACGGGCAGCCGATCACCGCGATCAGGTTGTTGCGATCCTGCTCCACCGCGCGCCGATACGCGGCGAGATTCGCCATTGCGCTCGTCAGCGATGTGCGCGCGGACTGCACGTCTTCCATCGAGCCGCTGCCGAGATTGGCCGCGCGCAGCGTCGTCTCGTAGGTGTCGCGATACGAAGCCACCGTGCGTTCCGTCACGTCGAGCAGGGCGCGATCCGCGAGCCATGTCAGATAGTCGCCCGCCGTGGTCGAGATGAGGCTGATCTGCGTGCTGCGGCGCGCCGCGTCCGTCGACAGATACTGCTCCAGCGCCTGATCCTTCAGGCTGCGGATGCGGCCGAAGAAGTCGATTTCCCACGCGCTCGTGCCGAGTTCGAGGCTGGTGGATTTCGTCGTCACGCCCGACTGGTGCGACGCGCTATGCGTGCCCGTCGCCGTGATCGACGGCCCCAGTTCCGCGCGCACGATCCGATACTCCGCCTCGTATTGCGCGACCTTCAGCGCTGCTTGCCGCAAGTCGCGGTTGTTCGTCAGCGCAAGCTCGATCAACTGACGCAGATACGGATCCCGCACGAACGAGCGCCAGTCGGACAGCAGGTCGGCAGCCGATGCCTGTTGTTGCGCGCTCGTCGATTCGTACTGCGGATAGGACGCGGGCATCGGTGCGGCGGGCCGCTCGTAGTGAGGCTCGAGCGTGCACGCGCCGAGCGCGAAAACCGTCAGCGTCGCCGCGACGATGCGGCAGACAGCGAAGCGCTTATTCATGAGCGGCTCCTTCCTTCTTCCTGTTTCCGAAGCCCCGAATCAGCACGAAAAATACTGGCACGAAGACGATGGCGAGCAGCGTCGCGGCAATCACGCCGCCAAGCACGCCGTTGCCGAGACTCTCGCGGCTCGATGCGCCCGCGCCGCTCGCGAACGCCATCGGCAGCACGCCGAAGCCGAAGGCGAGCGAGGTCATCACGATGGGCCGCAAGCGCAGATGCGCCGCTTCGATCGCCGCCTGACGCACGCTGTGACCGCGCTCGTGCAGGGACTTCGCGTACTCGACGATCAGGATCGCGTTCTTGGTCGCGAGTCCGATGGTCGTCAGCAAGCCGACCTTGAAATAGATGTCGTCGGTGAAGCCGCGCAGATGCGCCGCGACCAGTGCCCCGACGATGCCGAGCGGCACGACGAGGATCACCGAGAACGGCACGGACCAGCTTTCGTACAGACCCGCGAGACAGAGGAACACGACGATCAGCGAAAGCGCATAGAGATACGTCGCCTGCGAGCCCGCGAGCTTCTCCTGATACGACTGGCCGGTCCACTCCATCGCAATGCCTTGCGGCAACTGCGCGACGAGCGCTTCGATCGCGTTCATCGTGTCGCCGCTGCTGACGCCTTGCGGGCTTTGCGCGGTCATCTCCATCGAAAGGCTGCGGTTGTAGCGTTCGACTTGCGGAGAACCGGTCGTCCAGTGGCCCGAGGCGAACGACGAGAACGGCACCATCTTGCCGTCGTAGCTGGTCGTGCTCGTCGTCGTATTGCTCGATGTCACGAACCATTTGCCGATATCGGCGGGCATCATGCGGTATTGCGGCAGCGCCTGAACATAGACCTTCTGGATGCGCCCCGTGTCCACGTAGTTGTTCACGTAGGTCGAGCCAAACGCGGTCTGCAGCGTGTCGTTGATATTGGAAGCGCTGACGCCGAGCGCCGACGCCTTCAGGTAATCGATATCCACGGCGTACTGCGGCACGTCGGCCATGCCGGCGGGACGCATACCGGTGATCTTCGGATCCTTCGCGGCAAGAGCCAGGAGCTTGTTTCTCGCGGCGACAAGCTGATCGTGACCCAGACCGGCCATGTCCTTCAGTTCGAAATCGACACCGCTGTAACTGCCGAGACCTTGCACGGCGGGCGGATTCATCACGAAGACCTGTCCGGCGCGCAAGCTGCGAAAGTGCGCGTTCGCGGCGCCGACGATCTCCGCCGCGGACTGGCCTTTGCCCTTGCGATCCTTCCAGTCCTTGAGCTTGACCATCGCCATCGCCATGTTCTGTCCGCTGCCCGACACGCTGAAGCCATCGAGCATGACGACGTTCTCCACTTCGGGAAGCGCCGTGAAATACGACTCGACCTGCTTCTCCACGACGTTCGCCTGCACGCTCGAGCTGCCCGCGGGCAGATTGACGATGGTCATCAGCGTGCCCTGATCCTCATCCGGCAGGAACGACGATGGAAGCTGCCAGTACAGCAGCGCGGCCACGCCGCAGATCGCGGCATACGCGGCCATCCAGCGCAGCGGGCGCGCAACGAGGCGCGTCACTACACGCTCGTAACGGCGCGTGCCGCCTTCGAATGTGCGCTCGAACCACGCGAAGAAGCCGCGCCGCTGATGTTGCGGATCGACCGGGCGCAGCAGCGTCGCGCACAGCGCGGGCGTGAGCGTCAGCGCGAGCAGCACCGAGAGCACCATCGCCGATGTGATCGTGAGCGAGAACTGACGATAGATCTCGCCCGTCGAGCCCGACATGAACGCCATCGGAATGAACACGGCCGTCAGCACGGCGGTGACGCCGATCAATGCGCCGCCGATCTCGCCCATCGCCTTGATGGTCGCATCGAGCGGCGACAGGCCTTCGTTCAGCAACCGCTCGACGTTCTCGACCACGACGATCGCGTCATCGACCAGAAGACCGATGGCCAGCACCAGCGCGAACAGCGACAGCACGTTGATGGTGAAGCCGACCGCGGCGATCAGCGCGAACGTGCCGAGCAGCGCGACCGGCACGACGATGGTCGGAATGAGCGTCGCGCGCAGGTTGCCGAGGAACAGGTACATCACGAGGAACACGAGCACGACGGCTTCGAAGAGTGTCGTGATGACCTCGGAGATGGACGCGGATACGAAAGGCGTCGTGTCGTGCGGAACGCTCAGTTGCACGCCGCCCGGCATCTGCTTCTGCAACACCGCGAGTTGCGCGCGCACGGCCTTCGCGACCGACAGCGCGTTCGCGCCGCTTGCGAGCATGATGCCCATCGCGGCGGCGGGCTTGCCGTTCAGACGCGACGTCATGTCGTAGGAGTCGCCGCCGACTTCGACCGTGCCGACATCCTTCAGATACACGCGCGAGCCGTCCTGATTGACGCGCAGGAGAATGTTGGCGAACTCGTCCGAAGTCTTGAGAAAGCCGCGCGTCACGATGGTCGCGTTGATGGCTTGCGTCTTCGTCTGCGGTGCGCCGCCGATCTGCCCGACGGAAAGCTGCGCGTTCTGACTGTCGATGGCGGTCGTGACATCGCTCGGCATCAGGCCGACGCTGCGCAGCTTGACGGGATCGAGCCACACGCGCATCGAGTGCTGCGCGCTGAAGAGCGTCACTTGCCCGACGCCGCTGATTTGCGTGAGCGGATCCTGCACCCGCGTCGCGAGCAGATTGCCGAGATCGACGGTGTTCATGCGGCCGTCCGTGGACGTGACCGATACGACCATCAGGATGTTGCCCGCGGTCTTGCTGACCTGAATGCCCTGTTGCTGAACGGCGCTCGGCAGCGATGCGTT
This sequence comes from Caballeronia sp. AZ1_KS37, assembly GCF_023631165.1. Taxonomy (NCBI): domain Bacteria; kingdom Pseudomonadati; phylum Pseudomonadota; class Betaproteobacteria; order Burkholderiales; family Burkholderiaceae; genus Caballeronia; species Caballeronia sp. AZ1_KS37. The sequence continues at coordinate 57,351 of NZ_JALQDP010000047.1, forward strand.
CGCTTCCTGCACCTTGTTCTGCACCTGCATCGCGGCGACGTCCGCGTTGGTGCCCGACTTGAACGTCAGCGTGATGGTCGCCGTGCCCGCCGAACTGCTCGTCGACGACATGTACATCAGATTGTCGATGCCCGTCATGTCCTGCTCGATCACCTGCGTGACCGTGGTGGCGAGCGTATCGGCGGATGCGCCCGGATAGGTCGCGGTGATGCGGATCGACGGCGGCGCGACGTTCGGATATTGCTCGACGGACAGCGTGCGGATCGAGAGCGCGCCGATCAGCATCACGACGATGGCGATGACCCATGCGAGCACGGGCCGGTGAATGAAGAAACGGGAGAGCATCGTGCGTCAGTCTCCCTTGGCGAGCTGCGCTTGCGCATCGCGTTCGACGGGCGAGACCTTCATGCCCGCGCTCACCGCCTGCAGATTGTCGGTGGCGATGCGCTCGCCCGCGCGCAGGCCGCGCGTCACGATCCAGTCGTTGCCGTGCGCCGTATCGGCGGTGACGGTGCGGCTTTCGACGACGTTCTGCGCGTTCACGACGAGCACGGTCGAGGTGCCGCCCGCGCCGCGATTCACGAGCGTTTGCGGCACGAGAATCGCGTCCTGCTCGCCTTCGTCGAGTTGCGCCTGCACGAACATGCCCGGCAGAAGCTGATGCTCCGGGTTCGGAATCGATGCCCGCAGCGTGATCGAGCCGGTGGTCTGATCGACGGTGACATCGGAGAAGAGCAGCGTGCCGGTATGCGCGTAGGTCGCGCCGTCTTCGGTCTGCACCGTGACCTTGCTCGTGCCGGGCTTCAGCGCGCCGGACGCGATGGCCTTCGAGAGCCGCAGCGCTTCGGTGCTGGAGCGCGTGACGTCGAGGTAGAGCGTGTCCATCGACTGGATGGTCGTGAGCGCCGTCGATTGTCCCGACGTGACGAGCGCGCCGACCGTCACCGCCGACTTGCCGATCTTGCCGCTGATCGGCGCGACGATGCGCGTGCGCGCCAGATTCACGCGCGCGGTTTCGAGCGAGCCGCGATCCGTGACGATATCGGCGCGTGCCTCGTCGGCGGCGGCGGCGTAGTTCTCCACGTCCTGCGCGCTCACGCTCTTGATCTTGAAGAGTTCCTGATAGCGCTTCGCCGTGACGTCGGCGGCCTTCGACGTGGCGATCGCCTTTTGCAGCGTGCCGAGCGCGGTGTCGTACGCGGCCTGGTAGCTCGCGGCATCGAGTTGATAAAGCGGCTGGCCGGCCTTGACCGTCGAGCCTTCGACGAAAAGCCGCTTGGTCACGATGCCATCGACTTGCGGGCGCACGTCGGCGACTTCGACCGACGAGAGGCGTCCGGACAGATCGTCCACGATGTCGATGCGCTGCGCCTTCAGCGTCATCACGCTGACTTCGGGCGCATTCGCCGCGGGTGGCGCGCCGGCGGCGGCGGATTTCTCGCCGCACGCGGACAGCGCGAAGGCGGCGGCCGCGACGAGCGCGAGCATTCGCGCGAGCGGGGCATGGGCAAACGGCGGGGCAAAAGCGTATTCGTTGTCTGGCATGTCGGAAGTGGAAGGGCTGGCGTCGCGCGGGAGTTCATCGCTTGATCGGGGAATGCGATTCCCGCCGCCGTGCATCGGACGAGCCGAAGGGCGGTTCACAACGTGACGAGAGGATGTCGCGACGCGGATTGCAGGCGTCGATCAGGAGAGACAGCGCGAAGTATTGCCGAGGGCCCAACGATAATCGCAGCGCGCGCCGAAATCAACTAAGTCTTTGATTCATATCGACATTCACATAATGTGTCTGAATTGACACGATTCGGCGAAGCGCTCGCGACGGAGAATCTAGCGCATTCGCGTGGCATTGGGAATCGGCGCAAACGCCGTCAGGCGATGCTCGGCGCGAGCGCCGATTGCATCAGCGATATTTCGGCCAGTTCCGGTCGCATCGGGCATCCCAGCCAGAAGCCCTGTACTTCGTCGCAGCCGTTGTCGATCAGATAATCGAGCTGATCCGCCGTTTCCACGCCTTCCGCGACGACGCGTATGTCCAGCGCCTGACCCATGGCGATGACCGCCTTCACGATGACTTCGTCGGCGCGCGAGCAACCGATGCCGCGCACGAACGACATATCGAGCTTGACCCGATCGACCATGAAGCTGCGCACGTAGCCCAGGCTCGAAAAGCCCGTGCCGAAATCGTCGATGGCGATCGACACGTCGAGCCTGCGCAGCGCTTGCAGCGAAGGCAGCGCGCCGGGCGCCATGAGCGTGCTTTCGGTGATCTCCAGTTCGATATTGCGCGGATCGACACGCGAGCGTTCGAGCACGCGCGCGACCATCGCCGGGACGTCGCTGCGTTCGAACTGCACGGGCGAGACATTCACCGCCACCACGACGAACGGCGACAGCCTCGCCCATTCGCCGGCCTGCCGGCACGCCTGCTCCAGCACCCATTCGCCGATCTGCACGATGAGCCCCGTGCTCTCCGCGAGCGGGATGAACTGCGCGGGATTCACGAGGCCGAACTCCTTGCTCTGCCATCGGAGCAGCGCTTCGAAGCCTTCGACCCGCCGCGTGCGCAGGCAGATCTTCGGCTGATACAGCACGAACAGTTCGTTCTTCGCGATGGCGAGTCCCAGCGCCTTGACCATGGCGCTGCGCGCCGTCTCCGCCGCCGCGATCTCCGGATCGAAAACCTGTATCGAACCGGCGTGAAGCGACTTCGAGCGATACATCGCCGCATCGGCGGCGCGCAGCAGCGTCTCGGCGTCGCTGCCGTGATCGGGAAAGAACGCGACGCCCATGCTCGCGACGGAGACGACGGTGGCATCGGCGGCTTTCATCGGCTGCGCGAGAAGCGTCGCGATCTGCCGGGCATGGGCGAGGCATTCGTCCTGGCTCCGGCCCGGCAGCAGCACGACGAACTCGTCGCCTGCGTAACGCGCGACGAAACCGGGCGGCGTGACGCTCGATTCCAGCCGTCGCGAGACTTCGCGAAGCACATCGTCGCCGGCCGCATGACCGAGGCTGTCGTTGACGTCCTTGAAGTTGTCCAGATCGAGGAAGATGAATCCGAGCCGGTCGCCGTTGCGCCGCGCGATCCGCACGGCGTGGTCGAACAGTTCGCCGAGCGCGAGCCGGTTCGGCAGACCGGTCAGCGGATCTTCGAGCGCCTGGCGCTTCAACTGCTCCTGATGGCGCACGCGCTCCGTCACGTCGCTCAACACCGTGATGCTGTGCGTGACGCGTCCGTGGTCGTCGAGAATCGGACCGACGTAGGTATCGCTCCAGAACGTCGAGCCGTTGCTGCGCGACATCTTCAGCAGTCGCGATGCTTCGACATTGCCGCGCATCGCGTGCGTCAGCGATCCGGTCTCGGGCATCGCGCGATCCCAGCCGAGCGCCGCCTGCGTTTGTGCGCCGAGCACATCCGCCACGCGGCGGCCCGTCAGGCGCTCGAACGCGGTGTTCGCATACGTGATGCGGTGCGAGCCGCAAGAGAGATGCGAAATGACGATGGCGTCGCGCGTCGCTTCGAGCGCGCGGCTGCGAAGGTGCAGTTGTTCCTTCGCGTTCTCGTGCGCGGTGACGTCGTGAGCGGTGATGAAACACGCCTCGTGACCGCCGAACGAAAGCAGATGAAACGACACGTCCACGAAGATGACATCGCCATCGAGCCTGCGATGACGCCGGATGCCGCCCGCGCCCGAACCGGCTCCCGACTGCACGTAGCCCGCGAGATCGAGCCGGAAGTTCGCGACTTCTTCGGCGGGGCGCAGATCGAAGATCGTCAGCGCGTTGAGCTGTTCCAGCGTCGCCCGGTACTGACGTTGCGCTGCCGCGTTCGCGGTGAGAATCGCGCCGTTCCCGACATCGAAGATCAGCATCGCGACCGGATGCTGGTCGAAGTACTGGCTGAAGCGTTTCTTGGCTTCATCGGCGACGATGCGCGCCGCGTTCTTCGCGAGCGCCGAGCGATGCCGGCTCGACGCCGCGAACGCGAGCAGCAGCATGCCGGCGGCGAGACCCACGATGAGCGCGATGCGCTGCTTCAGAATCTGCGATTGCGCTTTCTCCTGCATGCTGGCGATCAGCTCCCGCTCGTCGCTGCGCAGCAGGGCGAGAATGTCCATGATCGATTTCAGCGACGCGTTGGCGAGCAGCAACCGTCCGGAGTCGACTGCGGTGCCATGCGCCGCAAGCGCGACGTTCGCCGCGGCATCCTGCAGCGCTTTGGGCCATTCGCCGCTCAGGCGTCTGAGTTCCGCGAGCTTTTCGGCGGCGGCGGGCGAATCGGCGAGCAGCGCATCGAGATGGTTATAGGCGCGCGCCACCATCACCGCGCGGGCGATGGGCCACGCGCGCGATTCGAACGTGGCCGAGCCGACGCCCTTGAGGAAGTCGGTGTTGGCGGCGAGATGCAGATCGACGAGCAGTTCGAGCTCCGAGCCGACGTCGAGCGCCCGGCGCAATTCCCGCTCGCCGATGTCGCGATCGACGGTGATGGAAACGGCGGCGAGCGCGGCGAGGCACAGCCCGGACGCCGACAGCGTCGCCAGAACCAGCGTGGTCGCGAAACGCCGGCGAGACCACGAGATCAAGGTTCTGAGGCGAAGGTGAAACATGGTCAATCCTGTACACGGTTTGCATGTTTTACGACCTTCGTCGAAAGCTCTTTAGCGGGTTAAGCCCTTATTGGAATGATTCTTCTGACGGTTGAGGCAATAAATACCTCTCGCCGGAATGCGTAGCGCCCGCGCTCATCGATGCATGACGTATTGCCAAAGCGCCTGGCATTCGGTATCGGCGATGCGGTAGTGGGGCATCGACTTGCGCAGCAGCACGCCCGCCGGATCGATGCCGTCCTTCACGGCGCGGCAGAAGGACGTCGCGTCATAGTGACTGAGCGGCCCGCCACGGCGGCTTGCGACGCCGAGCAGGGCGTCGTGCGTCAGCGGCGGCGCGAACGCGGGTTTCGTCGATGTGCCGACGTGGCAATTGACGCATCGCGTCGCAAAGGAAGGCAACGGGCGCTCGTCGTCGCGCAGATGCGCGGTCATCGGATGTTGTCCGTTGAAGATCGCGCAGCCCATGTCGGCGGGGTCGCATGCGGTCTGCGCGCGCGCAAGCGGCGCAATTGCCACGACCGCGACCAATGCGACGACCGCGACGAATGCGACGCGCATCGCCGCGGCCCGCGCCTCGAGGAAGCGGCGTCGGGCCATTCAACGCACGCGCAGCACGCGCGAAACGCTCGGCACGCCGTTGGCGTTCAGCGCGAACAGCATGTAATAGCCGGGGACGACGACGCCCGGATCGGACGGAATGTTCAACTGGAATTCGCCCGCCGTACCGACGCTGAACGTGAGCGGCACGCGTCGTTGCTCGTTGTTCAGCGAATGCGTAACCGAAGACGAGCGCATCAGCACGAATGCGCGCGTGCTCCGGCTGGCCGTCACCACGATCGTCGTGCCGAGCTGCGCATCGCTCGGAACGGAGCTGAGAGTCGGACGCGACGCGGCGGAACCGTCCGAGTTGAGCAGGTACGGCGGCGTCAGGATCTCGATGTCGGTGTGATTGGTCGAGCATGATCCGCACAGACCCCCGCCGCCGCTCAGCACGCGTCCGTCGTTCAGCAGCAGCGCGACGCTGTGATAGGTGCGCGGCACGGCCTGCTGCGCGAGCGGGGAAAACGTGTTGGTCGCGGGGTCCCAGAGTTCCGGGGTGAGGACCGCGTTGTTGTCCGAGAAAGGCTCGGCGAAGGTCTGTCCGCCGATCACGACGACCTGTCCGTTCGGCAGCACGACGCTGTTGTTGAACGCGCGCCGGTAGCTCATCGGCGGGATGGTCCGCGTCGTCGCGTTGCCGCTGCTGATGTCGATGAGCGTCGCGTTGGCCGTGGCCGGCGACTGATCGTAGCTCGGCGCGCCACCGACCGCGAGAATCTTGCCGACGTCGTACATAACCGCGTTGCCGTTCATCGCGTCGCCGTCGCTGCCACGGTTGCCGGCCGGGCTCACGTTGCCGTTGCCCGCCGTATCGAACCAGTGCATCGCCTTGCTCGGTCCCGCATGGAACACGCGTCCGTTGCCGACCGCGAACATCCACGCGTGATTGTCGGAGCGGAACACGCCTCTCGCGTCGTTCGTGACGATGTAATCGTCGAGAATCGCGCTATTGATCCGCCAGCCCGAACCCGAGGTCCACGTTTCGCCGGACTTTCCTCCGAGCCCTCCGCTCCACGAGCCGCCCATGACGAACACGTTGCCGTTGCTCAGCGTCACGCTGCCCTGATAGCCGCGCGGGATGTTCATCTGATTGCCCGCGGTCCATGTGTTGGTCGTCGGCGAATAGATGCTGGTCTGCCGCACGCTCAATCCGCCGGTCACGAAGATGCGGCCATCGGGGAGATTGGAAATGCCGGGGCAGAACATGTCGTGCGCGGTATTGGTCACGATCACTTGCGAACTCGTGCCGTTCGATGGATTGAAGATCGCCGTGTAGGTTCTCGCCGGCGGATTCGCGCTGTCGGTGAAGTCGAGCGGCGCGTCGGCCGACCAGACGAGCACGTTTCCATTGGGCAGATTGGCGGCTTGCAGCGGGACGAGCGGCAACTGATACGGCGTCGTCCACTTCGACGGCAATGCGGCTTGCTGTACCGGCAGGCCGGCCACTTGCCACGTTTGCGTCGCGCTTCCGTTGCACACTTGCTGCGATAGTTGATTGCCTTGCGACGTCGTGCTCGATGCGGTCACGCACAAGCCGCTATGTCCCGCGACGATCGCGTAGCCCGCGCCTTGCGGCGTCAACGAGAACGCCTGATTCGCGCCGCCATTGCAGGTCCACTGGATGACGGGGCCGCCCGGACTCTGGCTTTGGCCCGAGACGTCCATGCACAGGCCGCTGTTCTGATTGATGAGGTTGTAGCGCGTGCCGGTCGCTGACGGAAACCACTGCTGATTCGCGCCGCCCCAGCAGGACCACGTAATCACGGGCGCGCCCGGCGCCCTCGATTCGCCGCTCACGTCGGCGCACAGGCTGGTGCCGCTCAGCGTGATGGGCGCCGAGCTTTGCGCGCGCGCGGCGTGCGGCATGCCCGCCAATGCCAGCGGCAACGCGACGAGCAGCAAGAAGCGCATGCATCGGACGAACAGGCTTGACGCGTGGCTCGTCGAACGGATTCCAGGCATGGTTGCACCCCGTACATGAAGCGGGTTACGTACGTGCGAGCGCGCCGAGCACATCGCAGATGTCTTCGACGCGAGGAAGATCGGCGCTTCGCCAGCGCAACATCGCGTTGGCATCGAAGCAATAGACCTGGGTGGAATGGTCAGCGATGTCGCCGAGAGGCGCGTTGCTGCCCGAGAGCGCCACGCGCATCCGGTCGACATCGGCGAGTGCCGGCGTCGCTGCATTCCAGGCGGAACCCGCCTGAAAGCGCGCGAGCCACGCGCGCAATGCCGACGGCGAATCCGAAAGCGGATCGATCCCGACCGACAGCAATTGCACCGGACGACGCGCGCGGATTTGCGGTATCCGTTCCTGAACCGCGTTGAACAACGCGCCTTGCAAGGGACATATCGTGCCGCAGCCGGTATAGACGGTTTGCACTGCAGTCACGCGCTGATGCAGCAAGTCGCTGAGCAGACGCTTCTTGCCGGTCTGATCGACGAGCCATGTATCGTCGAGACGGACTGGCGGCGTGACGAGTCCGAGATCGCCATGCTGCGCGAAGGAGGGCGACGACACTGCACCCAGAGCGAGCGCGGCCATGTGGCGAAGCAGCGAGCGGCGAGCCGATGAGCGCGCGGGCGCCTGCATGCCGGATGCCATTCGGTCGGGCATCGTTTCGCGGATTTCCGAAATCGTCGTCATCGGCACGTTCCTGGTCCCGGCGAGGGCTCTCAAGGTGAGACTTGCATGTCGGACATCCGGACAGACGGCCTTGCGATTTGCATGACCATTGGCCCAAAGATTAGCAGCCCAAATCGGCAAAAAAAGTTCGAGACGCGAAATAAGTAGGTAGATATGTGCACTCCCCCACATTCGTTTTTACGGCCCCGGCAACATGTCATCAACGACGCGCACGATTTCGAAAAGTGCAATGTAAAACCTGCGCGATTGATTCACTCCGCGATTTGCGATAGCTTTCAGTCGGTAAAGAGCCTTCCCCGTTACGCCCGAACGTTCGGTGACAAGACTGCTCTGGTTCTCCGTCACCATTCCGCGAAGGCGCGCGAGTCGCGAGCAAAGCTGACGCGCTCTTTTGTAAGCCAGGTTCGTCGCTCGCCCTCCGTTTCCCGATGTTCAATAGCGGCCGAATTGCGTCCCTCGGGGCGCTCGACGGCTTCCTCGCTTCGCTGATGCGCTGGTTTGCGGGTACACGCTGCTATGGGGCATCACGATTGCTCTGTTGCAGCACCGATGTCGCCCGACACCGCGTTGTCCGTTCCGGCCCCTTCCGGAGAAGGAGAATGCAAATGAATGCGCGTTTTTCCGCTTATGCCGCCGCACTCGGCGCCGTGCTGATCGCGGCAATCATCGCCGCGTGCAGTGGCGGCGACTCCGGCGGCGATGCGACATCGGCCGCGGCGAGCCGGGCCGCGTCGAGCGTGGCGAAGGCAACGTCGCCCAGCAACGCGATGGACGTCGTCACCTGGCACAACGACATCGCCCGCACCGGACAGCAACTCGCCGAAACGACCCTCACGCTCGCGAACGTCAACCAGAACACGTTCGGCAAGGTGGCTTTCTATTCCGTCGATGGCGCCGTCGATGCGCAGCCGCTCTTTCTCGCGAACGTTCCGATCGGGGGCGCCACGCACAACGTCGTGTACGTCGCGACCGAGAACGGAAGCGTCTACGCGTTCGATGCCGACAGCGGCGCGACGCTTTGGAGAGTCTCGACGCTCGGCAGCGGCGAGAATCCGAGCGACGATCACAAGTGCCATCAGATCACGCCGACGATCGGTGTGACGGCGACGCCCGTCATCGATCGCGGGCGCGGACCGAACGGCGCGATGTATGTCGTCGGCATGTCGAAGGACGCGTCGGGCGGCTATCACCAGCGCATCCACGCGCTCGATATCACGACGGGCGCCGAGCTCTTCAACGGTCCGACCGAAATCCGCGCGACCTATCCGGGCAACGGCGCGGGCAGCCAGAACGGCACGCTGACGTTCGATCCGGGTCAGTACGCCGAGCGCGCGGCGTTGCTGCAGTTGAACGGCGTCATCTATACCGCGTGGACATCGCATTGCGATTTCATGCCGTACACCGGCTGGGTGATCGGCTACGACGCCAACACGCTGCAGCAGGCGAGCGTGCTGAACGTCACGCCGAACGGCCAGATGGGCTCGATCTGGATGAGCGGCGCGGGCCCTGCGTCGGACGGCGAATCGATCTATTTCCTCGATGCCAACGGCACCTTCGATCCGACGCAGAACGAGCACGAGATGCCGATCAACGGCAACTTCGGCAACGGCTTCCTGCGGCTGAACCTCGGGCCGTTGAGAGTGCAGGACTACTTCCAGCCGTCGAACACGGTGCAGCAATCGAACGAGGACGAAGACCTCGGTTCCGGCGGCGCGATGGTCTTGCCCGATTTCACCGATGCGAACGGCAAGGTCTGGCGTCTCGCGGTCGGCGCGGGCAAGAACTCGACGATCTATGTCGTCAACCGCTGGTCGATGGGCAAGTTCGATTCGAACGCGGATCACATCTATCAGGAGCTCGTCGGCCAGATACGCGGACCGATGTTCGGCGCGCCCGCGTACTTCAACGGCAGGGTCTATTTCGGCTCGGTCGGCGACAACATCAAGGCGTTCACGGTAACGAACGCCGCGCTGTCGCGCACGCCGTCGAGTCAGACGCTGAACTCGTTCGGCTTCCCGGGCGCGACGCCGAGCATTTCGGCGAACGGCACGTCGAACGCGATTCTGTGGGCGGCGGAGAACGGGTCGATCGGCGTGCTGCGCGCTTACGACGCGACCAATCTCAATCATCAGCTTTACAGCAGCGTCGATGCCGGCACGCGCGACCAGTTCGGTGCGGGCAACAAGTTCATCACGCCGATGATCGCGAACGGCAAGGTGTATGTGGGCGCGAAGAATGGCGTCGCCGTGTTCGGATTGCGGTCGCAATAGCGCTGTCTGCCTATGACCGAACACGTCACGCACAGGATCGAGGCGAAGGAGAAAGCCACCGGGTTGCTCTTCGCAGTTGCGTACGCGGTACTTTCGTTGACGGCGATCGCGCTGGCCGGCCCATACGGATGGGACGACGGCGCCATCACCGTCGCGTATGCACAGACGCTCGGGCGGCACGGATTGTTTGCGTTGACCCCGGTGTCGCCGTTGGGCGAAGGTACGTCGACGCTGCTCATGACGGAGATGCTCGCGATCGGGCATTGGCTGTTCCATCCGGGCTTTCTCGAAGCGATCAGGGCGGCGCAACTGCTTTCGTTCATCGCGCTCAGCGCTACGCTGGTGCTGATGTGGCGCGCGCTTCAACCGTCATTGCCGAGCCCGACGCATCGGCTCATCGTCGTGTCCTTGCTCGGGCTGCTTCCGATGTGTCAGGCCGAGATCGTCAACGGCATGGAGATGACGGTCTTCGCGTTGCTGCTGCTCGCGTTCGTGCTCTACTGGCGCGCGCAATCGACGCTCGCGTATGCACTCGTGCCGCTTCTGATGCTGACTCGCTTCGAAGCGGTGTTCTATCTGGGTTTCGCGCTGGGCTGGATGGTCGTGTTTTGCCCGCAGGAACGCTCGCGCGCGTTTCGAATGTGCGTGTGCCTGATGCTTTGTTTTCTGCTGATGACGCTCTGGCGATATTGGGTCTTCGGCGTATTGTTGCCGAACACCATTCTGGCCAAGCTTCACGCGCCATACAGCAAGAAGGGCTGGGACGGCTTACTGGAGAAGCTGCGCGGCCTCAAGGATTTTCTCTTCGTGAACGCCGCGCTGCTGGCTGGCATCGTCCTGAGCTGGAAGGGCGGTCAGGCGCGCCGTCTCGATCCGATGCCGCTGCTTCTGATAGTGGCCTTTGGCGTGTTCGCACTGATATCGGGAAGAAACTGGGGCTATACCGGCCGGATGTTCGTGGCGGTGCTGCCGATCCTCGTGCTATCGCTCGCGGAACGTTTCGCGAACATGCGTCGGCCGCGCGTCTTGCGCTGGCTCTTGCTGTGCCTTGCCGGGACCTTCGTGTTCAACGCCAAGGTGCTGCGCGAAAACGTCGACACGATGATCGTCGGCGCGGCGATGCGCGGCGCGCTGCCGGCTTCGATGGATGCAATGGGAAGCGCGGTTCGCAAGAGGGTGTGGAATCAATCGCCCGGCGACTGGCGAGGCGTAACGCCACAGAACTTCGCGATGACCGGCGCGTCGGTCGATCGCTTGCGCGAGCATCTCGGGCAGCCGACGCTCAAGTTCCTGACGCCGGACGTCGGCGGCACGGCATTGTGCTGCGAACGCCTGAACATCCTGGATCTGGGGCTGCTGACGAATCCATCGCTGACGCGTCAGGGGTATGCGAAGCTGGGCGACTACATAAGCACGGAACGTCCCGAAGTCATCGAAACGCATGGCGTATGGAGCAGGGACAGCGACATCTACTCGCTTGCCGCGTTCAAGGCGGATTACAGGCCCGCCATATACGACGGGTCGCTGTTCTGGCTGCGTGACGACGTTCTTCAACGTCTGATCGCGCGCGGCATGTCCGCCGATCTCGTCTCGCCTCGCGCGCTGCCGGATACGCGCTATCTGGGCGACGAGTGGGACGTTGAAAATCTGATGCGCTTTCCCGCCGTGACGGTGCTCGGTCGATGAACGATTCACACGCGCCGATGCGACCTGCGGTAAGGAAACGAAAGGCATCGCATTGAATCAATGAGCGCGCCATCGCTCTCATTGGTTTTATGGAGATGCCTATGAACAGACTTGCGATTGCTTCCCTTCTTTGTGTCATCACCTTTGGACAGACGGCCGCGTTCGCTCAACCGGCCGGACCGGATGCAGGCCCGGATCATCGACAACAGGAAGGGCCCGGCAAGCCGCGAAACGCCGGACCCGAGGCACGCGGACACGACGATGCGCGCCGTCCGGTGCCGCATCAGGACTGGCATTCGGGCGACCGTCTGCCGGATTCGTATCGTGGATCGCGTTACGTCGTGAAGGACTGGCGCGCGCATGACCTGCACGCTCCGCCCTCGAGTTATCAGTGGGTGCAGGTGAACGGCGACTTCGTGTTGGCGGCGATCGCCACGGGCGTCATTTCGAGCATCATCGTGTCGTCGCATTGACCGACAAGGCGGCTCGAATCAGCCGTGCAAGGCCAGTCCCTTTACCGCCTTGTCGACGGCCTTTTTGGCGCCGTGCAGCGCGAGGCCGACGAGATCGAGATTCGCCGCGTCCTCGGCACGAAATGCCTCGCGATTCGCGGCATCGTGCCCGGTGGAAAACATCGCGTGAACATACGGCACGATTCTGAGTTCGCGCGTGATCGCCTGTCGATGCGCGGCTTGCAGGCCGGACAGATCGGCGGCGAACACGAGCATCGGCTGGCCCAGCATGCGGCCGTAGCGATGTCCGGCGGCGTCCTCGTAAGGCTCGCCGAGCGCTTCGGGCACCGCGGCCGCGACGCCGGTCGCGAGAAAGGCGACGACATTGAGCTTTTGCCAGACGGGCAGATCATCGCGCACGATGAGCGCCACTTTGGTGTCGAACATGAAGGTTCCTCCTTGGAACTTCATGTTGCGCGATTCGCGGCGTTCAGTCTGGAACGTTTGTGCACATCCGCCGATACGCGGCCGGTGTCATCCGGTACGCGCGATGAAACCAGCGGCCGAGGTGGCTCTGATCCGAGAATCCGACGATCGCGGCAACCTGCGCGGGCCGATGACCGGCCGCCAGCAAGCGACGCGCGGCGCGCAGGCGCAAGCGCACCAGATACGCGTGCGGCGACGTGCCGAACGCGCGCTTGAAGAGGCGCGTCAGGCGGAACCGGTCGATGCCCGCAACGGTCGCGAGCTCATCGAGTCCGATGTTGCCGTCCATCTGTTCATGCAGGAGATCGCGCGCGCGAAGGGCGGCGAGCGGCGCGGTGACGCCGCCGATCGACGGCGCGTCGCGCAACTGGCCGCTGAGTTGCGTCAGCAGGCGATCGAACGCCTGATCGCGCGCGAGCCTGCCTTCGTCGTGATAGATGGCGTGGAACGCCGTGCGGATGACGTCGACGAGCCGGCGATCGTCGACGAGCGTTCGACTGAAAGCCGCCTCGACGCTGCGCAGGCCCGGAAGATTCAGTTCGTGCGCCGCGCGTTCGACCCATGCTTGCGGCAGGTACAGCATCGCGTAGGTGAAGCCGCCGGCTTCCGGCGCATGACCGTCGTGCAGCGCGCCGGGTTCGATCAATATCGCGCGGCCCGGCACGCTCGTATGCAAAGACCGATGACACTGAAAGCGCTGCACGCCTTGTTCCGTGTAGCCGATCAGCATGTCGTCGTGATCGTGCGGATCGTAGGCGTGACCGCTGAAATGCGCGCGCAGCCCTTCGATACCCGTCTCCGGATCGCGCCGCGCGGCGAGCCAGTGATCGGCGTGCTCGTTGAATACGGTTGCGGTTGTCATCGCTCGCTCCGGCGCTGCTTAACCAAGGAATGTTATCCGAAAGGGCACGCATCCTGCTGCGCGCGTAGTGCGTTCTTCCATCCAATTTTCGCTACACGATGTCCACAGAAACAATCGACGTTGCCGTTTCACCGATCCCGTTAAACCAGCGCCGGCGCGTGTTCGCGGGCCTCATTCTCGCGATGATCCTCGCGGCGCTCGACCAGAGCATCGTGGCGACCGCGCTGCCGGTCATCGCGGGCGAACTCGGCGGCCTGAACCATCTTACGTGGGTCGTCACCGCGTTCATGCTGACGTCGACGGTCAGCGCGCCGCTCTACGGCAAGCTCTCCGACATGTACGGACGCAAGCCGTTCTTCGCGCTCAGCATCGGCATTTTTCTCGTGGCTTCGGCGCTGTGCGGCGCGGCGCGATCGATGAACGCGCTCATTCTGTTTCGCGCGCTGCAAGGATTCGGCGCCGGCGGGCTGATGACGATGTCGCAGACGCTCGTCGGCAGCATCGTGCCGATGCGCGAGCGCGGGCGCTATCAGGGCCTCTTCACCGGCGCGTTCGCGGTGAGCAGCGTCGCGGGGCCGTTGCTGGGCGGCTTCATCACGAGTCACGCGTCATGGCGATGGGTGTTCTACATCAATCCGCCGATCGGCGCGCTGTCGCTCGCGCTCGTGATGATGTCGCTGCCGAAGGTCGAGCGCGGCGGCGAGCACGCCGTCGATTACGCGGGCGCGGTGCTGGTCTGCATCGGGACATCGGCGCTGTTGCTGGTGTTCAATTCGGCGTCCGCGTCGTTCATGTCGGGCATGCGCTTGCCGTTGTCGTGCGTGCTTGCGCTGGCGTGCTTCGTCGCCCTGTTCTTCGTCGAGCGGCGCGCGCGGGAACCGATCATCGATCTGAAGCTCTTCGGCAACGTGCCTTACGCGACCTGCGTGGCGGCTTCCGGCATCATGGCCTTCGCGATGATGGGCTCGCTCGTCTTCATGCCGCTCTATTTCCAGCTCGTATTGGGCGAGACGCCCGAGCAGTCCGGCGCGATGATGCTGCCGCAAGTCGCGATGATGCTCGTCACGTCCGTGACCGGCGGACGTTTTTCCGTCGGCAGCATGCGGCGTATCGCGACGCTCCTGTCGATCGGCGTCTTTCTCGAATGTCTCGGTCTCGCCTCGCTCGCCTTGCTTGCGCATATCGGCGCGAGCGTGCCGCTCTTTCTCTGCGCGATGGCGGTGCTCGGCGCGGGCATGGGCATCGGCATGCCGAACGCGACGGTCATCGTGCAGAACTCGGTGCCCGAGCGCGTGCTCGGCGCCGCCACCGCGACGATGGGATTCGTGCGCTCGCTGGGAGCGTCGCTGGGCGTGGCGCTGTCCGGCGGCATCATGACCTTCGTGCTCAAGCGCGAGATGAGCGGGCTGCCTGCGACCCTCGATACGCAGGCGCTGCTGGATCACGGTATCGCCGCGATCGCGCAGATGAGCGCGGCGCAGCAGGCGCAGATCGTCGCGGTCTATCGCGGGGCGATCGGCGCGAGCCTGATCGCGGGCGGCATCGTCATGTTCATCGGCTTCCTGCTGGTGCTGAATCTCACGCGGCGCGCGCTGCCGCAACGCTAGCCGCGCGCGTTACAGAATGCTGTTCAGCGCCTTCGCGAATCGGGCCTCCGTGCCTTCGATGTCGTGAAGCTTGTCCAGCCCGAACAAGCCGATGCGAAAGGTCTTGAAATCTGCCGGCTCGTCGCATTGAAGCGGAACGCCCGCCGCGATCTGCACGCCGGCATCGGCGAATTTCTTGCCGGTGCGGATGCCGTCATCGTCCGTGTAGCAGACCACGACGCCCGGCGCTTCGAAACCTTCGGCCGCCACGCTCTTGAAGCCCTTGTCGGCCAAGAGCGAGCGGATGCGCTTGCCCAGCTCGAATTGCTCCGCTTGCACTTTGTCGAAGCCGTACGCCTCGGTTTCCTTCATGACATCGCGCAGTGTCGTGAGACTGTCCGTGGGCATCGTTGCGTGATACGCGAAGCCGTTGTTCTCGTAGGCTTCCATGATTTGCAGCCATTTGCGAAGGTCGCAGGCGAAGCTCGTGCTCGTCGTCGCGTCGATTCTTTCGCGGGCGAGCGGGCTCAACATGACGAGTCCACAACACGGCGACGCGCTCCATCCCTTTTGCGGCGCGCTGATGAGCACATCGACGCCGCTCGCTTCCATGTCGACCCAGACGGTGCCCGAGGCGATGCAGTCCAGCACGAACATGCCGCCCACGGCGTGAACCGCATCGGCCACGGCGCGCAGATACGAATCGGGCAGGATGATTCCGGCTGCGGTTTCGACGTGCGGCGCGAAGACGAGATCGGGCTTGTTCTGCTTGATCGCGGCGACGACTTCTTCGATCGGCGGCGGCGCAAATGCGGCCTGCCTGCCTTGCGCGACCGGACGCGCCTTCAGCACGGTCGATTCGGACGGAATGCCGCCCATGTCGAAAATCTGCGACCAGCGGTAGCTGAACCAGCCATTGCGGATGACGAGGCACTTCTTGTTCGTCGCGAACTGCCGGGCGACCGCTTCGATGCCGAAGGTCCCGCTGCCGGGAACGACCGCGACGGCCTTGGCGTTGTAGACCTTCTTCAGGGTGTTGGAGATGTCGCGCATGACGCCCTGAAAGCGCTGCGACATATGGTTGATCGATCGGTCGGTGAAGACGACCGAGTATTCGAGAAGTCCATCTCGATCGACGTCAGGGAGTAACGCGGGCACGCTGGCCTCCTGTAGCGGACGATTCGACGAATCGGAATTAGATTCTAACGTCGCCATCGGCGAGGTGTCGGCTGCGGCCGCGCAATGTCGGCAATCGGACTTTGTTACAAGTCTTACCGCCGACGTGCGGCAGTTTTACCGAAGGTTTTCGTAAGCCGCGGTTATACTCGGCCCGTCTCAAAAACAATCATCCGAACTATGTCAAAGCGAATCATTCGACTCGTTGCAATCGCAGCGCTCACGGCTGCTGCGTCGGTTTCGGCGATGGCCGGCGACATGAACAATGCGCTCGGCGGCGCGCTCGGCGGCGTAGCCGGCGCGGCGCTGGGCGGCGCGGTGGGCGGCAGCACGGGCGCGGTGCTCGGCGGGGCGGTGGGTGGC
>NZ_JALQDP010000048.1:0-160248 GCF_023631165.1 Caballeronia sp. AZ1_KS37
GCGCACGGGCGCGATCATCGGCGGCGCGCTCGGCGGCGGTGCGGGCACGGCGGCAGGCAACGCCATGGGCGGCCGCGGCGGCGGTCTGATCGGCGCGGCGCTCGGCGGCGGCGCGGGCGCGGCATTGGGCGGCAATGTTTCGCGCTCGAATTCGTACGCGGACGACTACAGCCGCGGCTATAACGGCCATCGCGGCAAGCATCACAAGCATCATCGCCACGACTGACGTTCACGCGTCGGCATGCTGTCTGCGCGCGCCTTTCATCGCATCGAGCACGGTCCTTGAATGCGATGGATGCGCGCAATGATCACGCACGTCGCAGAGGCGCCGCTTTCGGCGTCCGCGCGCTCGCGCGCCGCTTCGCCGGCCCGAGCGCGCATCCAAACGCAAAGCGACGCGTCCTCACCCTGCGCGGGTGCGTCGACTAAGGCTTCAAAACCACCTTGATGCACCCGTCTTGCTTATCGCGGAAGGTTTCGTACATCTGCGGCCCGTCCGCCAGATTCATCCGGTGCGTGATGACGAAGGACGGATCGATCTGTCCTTCTTCGATGCGCTTGAGCAAGTCGTCGCTCCATCGATTGACGTGCGTTTGTCCCATGCGCCAGGTGAGACCTTTGTTCATCGCCGCGCCGAACGGAATCTTGTCGATCAGTCCGCCATACACGCCCGGCACCGAGAGCACGCCCGCCGGACGACACACGTAGATCATCTCGCGCAGCACATGCGGCCGGTCGGATTCGAGCATGACGGCCTGCTTGATTCGATCGTAGATGCCGTCGAACGAGCGCGTCGCGTGCGACTCCATGCCGACGGCATCGATACACTTCTCGGGGCCTTTACCTTGTGTCAGATCGCGCAAGCGGTCGAGCACGCTTTCGTCCTTGAAGTTGATCGGGATCGCGCCCGCCGCCTGCGCCATCGCAAGCCGCTCGGGAACGTGATCGATGACGATGACCTGTCGCGCCCCCAGCAATATCGCGCTGCGGATCGCCATCTGTCCGACGGGGCCCGCGCCCCAGATCGCGACGGTGTCGGTCGGTTCGATTTCGCAATTGACCGCGGCCTGCCATCCAGTCGGGAAGATGTCGCCGAGAAAGAGCACCTGTTCGTCGGAAAGGCCATCGGGAATCTTGATATGGGTCTTGTCCGCGAACGGCACGCGTACGTATTCGGCCTGTCCGCCCGCATAGCCGCCTGTCAGATGCGTGTATCCGAAGAGGCCGGCCGTCGTATGACCGAAGAGTTTGTCGGCGGCGTCCTTGTTCCGGTTCGAGCGTTCGCAAACGGAGAAATTGCCCCGCTTGCATTGATCGCATTCGCCGCAGATGATCGTGAACGGCACCACGACACGATCGCCCACTTTGAGGGCGGTGTTATCACGGCCGACTTCGACCACTTCGCCCATGAATTCGTGACCCATCACATCGCCCGATTCCATGCCGGGCATGAAGCCATCGAACAGATGGAGGTCCGAGCCGCAGATCGCGCAAGTCGATACCTTGATGATCGCATCGCGGCCGTGCTCGATCACGGGGTCCGGAACGGTGTCGTAACGGATGTCTTTCTTGCCATGCCAGATGAGTGCCTTCAAGGTCGCCTCCTGCGGATTGATCCGATCGTCGGATAGGTGCGTCGTCGCTGCCATTCGACTTGCGCAACGCGTATTCCCGCCGAGGCATGGCACATGCACATGCACGCTTGAACGATTCCTCCGACATCAAGGATAAAGCGCGATGACAAACGGTATGGCCGACCTCTTCCGGCGTCTGACGGCAGGCGTCCATGTGATCGGCGTGGCGGACGGCGCGACGAAGAACGCGTTTACGGCGAGCTCCGTCATGCAGGTCTCGTTCGACCCGCTGCTCGTTGCGATCGCAATCAATCCGGCGCATGCGTCCTATCGGATACTGCAACGCGGACGCGCGTTCTCCATCAACGTGCTGCGTTCGGATCAGCAGACGTTGGCCGCGCACTTCGGGACACAATCGGGCCGCACGATCGACAAGCTGTCGTCGACGCCTTGGAAAACCGGCCGAAGCGGCGCGCCGATACTGCCCGATGCGCTGGCGTATTTCGACTGTCAGGCTATCGGCGATATCGAAGCCGGGGATCATCGCCTCGTGACAGGCAGCGTGATCGACGGTGCGGTGCTTTCTCCCGAAGCGCAGCCGTTGATCTATGCCGCGACGGAAGATCTGGACCGGAGCGCGCAGCTCTACGCCGAGTCGTTCAACGAATCGAAGTAGAAGTTACGGTTGCGGCGGCTGTACGTTGGAGGCGCTCAGGCCGCCGTCTACCGGCGCATCGCGCCGGTGACGAAGCGCGTCGCATGCTGGGTCGAGATTCGTTCATGGATCGATCAGGGAAAGCGGGTTCTCATTTCAGATCGGCCGGCACCTTGCCGCCGTTCTCCGCGAGCTTCGTCATGACCTGCTTGTGCAGCCAGATGTTCATCGTGGCGGAGTCGTCGGTGTTGCCGGTGTAGTGCAGTTCTTGCGCCAGCGCCTTGCGCGATTCGAGACTGCTATCGAGATCGAGCAGCTTCAGCAGATCGACGATGGACGATCGCCAGTTCAGCGCCGCGCCGTTTTGCTGCTGCTTTTGCGTGAGGATCGCAATGACGTCCACTTCGGGCAATGGCGTGACCGGTGGCCGTGCAGGCTCGACGCCGGGCGTTGCGGGCGTGCCGGCGGCGCCGCTCGCCGAACCCAGAGGCGTGCTGGTCGGATTGCCCGATGACGTCGTGCTCGATGGCGGCGCCGCATTGGGTGCCGCAGGCGGCACGGTCCCGCCGGAAGCGGTCGCCGCCGGATGGTCGTGCGGAAAGATCTTGTTCAATATGTTCGAGAAGATGCTCATGTTTTCCTCTGTGCGTCAGTGATGTCGATGTTCCGCGCATCGCGCATCGAGCGTGCCGCGCGTCTCGTCATGCGACGGGCCCGTGCACGAAGTAACGAAGCAACGGCGCGAAGGTCATCGCGTCGGTCGGCTTCGCGCAAAACGCGTCGAATCCCGCTTGCTTCGCGCGTTGCAGATCGGCCTCGCTTGCTGCCGCCGAATGGGCGATAAGAATGGTCCCGGACGTGTTCGCGTCCGCGCGAAGGCGGGCGGCGACTTCGAGCCCGGACATGTCGGGCATCCAGATATCCAGCAGGACGACTTCCGGTTTGCATCGCGTGGTCGCGTCGATTGCGCCGAGGCCGCCGTAGACGGCATCGGCATCGAATCCGCACACGGCCAGAACCATGCTGATGGCGTCGGCCGTGTCCACATAGTCGTCGACGACGAGCACGCGCGGCGTGCCGGGCGCGGTTTTCGTTCTACGTGTCCAGATCGCGCATTTCGGTACCAGGTATTCGCTCACGGCACTCATGATTCGTTGGCGCATCGATAACGCTCGAACGGCGCTGCCCCGAGCCGGAGCAGCGCCGCGGGTCTTACACTTCGTTCGCCTTTCCAGCGCCCAGGTCGGCGCCGGTGGTCGGATCGGCGGACGGATCCGAAGCCGTGCGCGATGCCATCGCCTGCAGCACTTCGACATCGCGTTCGGTCACGGTCACGGTGGCCGCTCCGTCGCCGCCATCGACGGCCGGTTGCGGATCTTCGACGAACTTCCAGTCGCCGCCTTCGTTCCACGGCCCGCGCGCGTCATTGCCCTTCGACATGTTGAAGTACACGCTCGTGAACTCCGGCTCGCCCGGCAGCTTGCCTTGCGGGAAGTTCGGCTGAATCGAATGAAGCGCCTTTTCAAACGACTTCTGATGCGCGATTTCGCGCGTCATCAAAAAGCCCAGCGCTTCCTTGATGCCCGGATCGTCCGTCACGTTGATGAGACGCTCATAGACGATCTTCGCGCGTGCCTCAGCGGCGATATTCGAGCGCAGGTCGGCCGTCGGTTCGCCGATGGTGTCGATATAGGCAGCGGTCCAGGGCACGCCCGCGGAGTTGGTGAGGGCAGGGCCGCCGCCATAGAGCAGCGCGGTGGTGTGCGAATCGTTGCCGCCGCCCGTGAGCGAGCGATACAGCTCGGCTTCCGATTCCACTGCTTCCGCGAGCTGGCCCTTTGCGCCCTTGTTCAGCATCGCGACGATCGAGCCGATCACTTCGAGATGGCTCAGTTCTTCGGTGGCGATATCGAACAACAGGTCCTTGCGGCCCGGATCGTCTTCGCCGACAGCTTGCGTGAAGTACCGGCACGCGGCAGCCAGTTCGCCCTGCGGCCCGCCGAACTGCTCGAGCATCAGATTGGCGAGACCCGGATTGGGCGCGCTCACGCGGACGGTGTATTGCAGACGCTTGTTATGCACGAACATTGCATGGCTCCTTTTAGGGCGCACGAAACCCTTCACGGTCCCGGCGCGAATCATCAAGGTTGGACGGTTATGCTCGCAGCGACCAAGAGGACGTCGAAGGCGTCGGTTACGGTCATGCTGCTGCAAGCCTCAGCGCGATGCATCGCGCTGGCGTATCGCGGGGGAAAGCCGCGTCGTGGAATGGAAGGCCGGCTGTCCGGATCGAGTCCGCGGCATCGGCCTGAATGGGACTCAGCAACGCGTATGCCACGCGATTCAACTGACTTCGAAGGAGCGGGCATCGACGATGCTTGATGCCGAACGGATGAATCAACGGAGACAACCATGAACGTCAAGTCGCTTATGGGACGAACCTTCGCGTGGCCCGCACGCACGTTCAAACGTTTCAGCGCGGATCGTGCTGCGCCGATGGCCGCGAGCATCGCGTTCTATTCAGCGTTCTCGCTCGCGCCGACGCTCGTCATGGTGATCGCCGTCGCCGGCATCGTGTTCGGCGCGGAGGCCGCTCGCGGTCAGCTCTTTCATCAGATCAACGGCATGCTCGGCAAGGATGCCGCCGCGAGCGTGCAGGCGATCGTCGAGCACGCGCATCAGAGCGGCGGAAGCGGCATTGCCGCGGTGATCTCGTTCGTACTGCTGGCCGTGGGCGCATCGGCGACGTTTTCATCGTTGAACACGGCGCTATCGATCATCTGGCCGAAAAGCGGCAGAGAAAAATCGGGCGTCGCCACGCTCGTCAAGGTTCGGCTGATCTCCTTCGGTCTCGTGATGGGCGTCGCGTTCCTGCTGATCGTGTCGCTCGTGCTGGACACCGCCGTGCAGGCCGCGGGCAAATGGGTGTTCGGGGAATCGCCGCTCGTCGTCATCGGCGACATCGTGCAGTTCGTGCTCGGTCTCGCGATCCTTTCGTGCGCTTTCGCCGCGCTGTTGAAGTATCTGCCCGATGGTCACGTACCGTGGCGCGATGCGCTCGTAGGCGGCGTTATCTCCGCGGTGCTGTTCTCGGTCGGCAAGAAGCTGTTCGCGCT
The DNA here is from genome assembly GCF_023631165.1 of Caballeronia sp. AZ1_KS37. Classification (NCBI taxonomy): domain Bacteria; kingdom Pseudomonadati; phylum Pseudomonadota; class Betaproteobacteria; order Burkholderiales; family Burkholderiaceae; genus Caballeronia; species Caballeronia sp. AZ1_KS37. The sequence goes on from NZ_JALQDP010000048.1 coordinate 5,346, forward strand.
CTATCTCACGCATGCCGGGACCGCGAGCGCATTCGGCGCGGCCGGCTCGCTCGCCGTGCTCCTGATGTGGCTGTATTTCGCGGCAGCCGTCATGCTGCTGGGCGCGGAAGCCGCTGCAACGCGAGTCGAGGCGCGCGAAGGCAAGACCGACGAATCGAACGAGAAGCGCGAGCCTCATGCAGCGCCGGCGACGAACGTGCCCGCCACGACACGTCCGCAAACCGCGCCCGCGATGCAAACGCGCCCGAGCGTCGCGCCGAACGGTTCGCCGGTGATCGCGAAGGTAATCGGTGCGGTAAAAGCGAACCCGAGTCGATTCGCAATCGCCGCGGCAGGCGCGACGCTCTTCGTGTTCGCGAGGGGCGGACATCGACATCACACGGAAAGACGTTACTGAGCAACTTCGGCACGGCGGATGCTGCGAAACGCGTGAGCGTTCGGCAAGGAGCCACACATGCAAGGGCATTTCGACGACCTGATGAAGCGGGCCATCTATTCAGGCTCCGCTGCGGGACTGGCTTCGGCTTGCGCCGCGTCGACCGCGGCCGTTCGCGCGGGACACGAGCCATACGCGGCGATCAACGCCGTATCCCATTGCTTATGGCCGAGAGCAATCTGGCATGAAGAACCGAGCTTCAGATACAGCGCGTTCGGCGCAACCATTCACATGGGAAGCGCGGCTTTCTGGGGCGTGTTGTTCGAGTCGTTATGCGGACCGCGTTCCCGGCCGGCGACGATCGTCGCCGCCGCCGCGACGACCGCGCTCGTCGCCTATGTCGTCGATTACCACGCCGTGCCCAAACGAGTCACGCCCGGCTTCGAAGCTCATCTGTCGAAGCGCTCGCTCGCGATGACCTACGTCGCGCTCGGCGCGGGCTTCGCGATCGCGGCGCTGATTCGCGGACGCGCGGCGCGCTGAAGGCATCGGCTGTCATCGCCATTTGTCCATCACACAGGAGCACACGATGAACAAGGATCAAAGGGAAGGGATCAAGGAACAGATCAAAGGCTGGACCGATACGGCCATCGGCACCGTGACGGGCAATGAAGATCGCAAGGTGAAAGGCGATGTCGAAATCACCAACGGCGCCAATCGCAAGGACTATGGCGATCAGAAGGACAACATCGAAAAGGGCGTGGAAGACCCGGGCGATCCGACCAACGAGTAATCGATAGCGCGCAAGCGTTGAAACAAGAGTGGCCGTATGGTGCGGCCGCCGTAACCGTAAGGAGCATCGAACATGAGCACGCCATCCCAGCAAAGCGGACGGGACCAGAAGCCCTCCGACGACGAAACCTTCACCACCGATGTCTCCGAAACGGACGACGAAGGCACGACCGTGCGCGAAGCCGAAGTGCGGAAGGACGACCTTTCCGAAGTCAAGCCGAACGAGGGCGCGGGCACGCCGGAGTAACGTACGTCATTTGTGGATGGTCGCGCGAAACGATCCCACGTCGTTGGCCGTGACCGGGCGCGCGTCGTTGCCCCACGACGCGCGCACATACGTGAGCACTTGCGCGATCTGTACGTCGGTGAGGCGTCCGGCGAAGGGCGGCATCGCCTGACGTGGCGGGCCGTGGATCGTCGCGGGGCTGTTGCCGCCTTCGACGAGCAGCCGGATCAGCGAGGTCGTATCTTCGCTGATGACCGAGGGATTGCCCGCCAGCGCGGGAAACGCATTCGGCACGCCCTTGCCATCGCTTCGATGACACTGTGCGCAAAACCCCGCATAGACCGCCGCGCCCTGTTCGGGCGCAACGTCGGGCGCGCGCGTCTTGAGACGTCCCGGCGACGCAAGCGACGGATCGAACACGCCGTCCGCCGCGCCGGTCGCGGGCAGCGTCTTCAGATAGACGGCGATCGAGCGCAGATCGTCATCGGTCAGGTATTGGGTGCTGTCCTCGATCGTTTCGACCATGCTGCCGAATGCGGCCATGCCCGCGCCGTGGCCCGTCTTGAGAAACGCGGCGATATCGTCCTGCGCGATGCGCCCGAGCCCCGAGCCGGAATCTCCGCGCAAATTCGGCGCGAACCAGTTGTCGTTGACGCCGCCGGAGAGGAACGTTTTCGATGACTCGTCGTATCCGCGTTCCTGATATGCGATCCCGCGCGGCGTGTGGCACGAGCCGCAATGCCCGAGCGACTGCACGAGATAGGCGCCGCGATTCCAGCTCGCATCGCGATTGGCGTGCGGTTCAAACCGCTGCTTCGGCGCGAACGCCATGCGCCACAGAGGCAACGCCCAGCGCTGGTTGAACGGAAAGGGTACTTTCGTTTCCGGCGGCCGGTGATTCACGGGCGGCACGCCATGCATCATGTAGGCGTAGAGCGCGCGCAGATCGTCGTCGCTGATCTTCACGAACGCCGGATACGGCATCGCGGGATAAAGCCCCTTGCCGCCCGGCGCGACGCCCTCGCGCAACGCCTTCGCAAAGTCCTCGTAGCTGTATGTGCCGATGCCCGTCTCGCGATCCGGCGTGATGTTGCTGCTGACGATGGTGCCGAACGGCGACGTCATCTCGAGCCCGCCCGCATACGGCGCGCCGTTCGAGGGCGCGGTATGGCATCCGGCGCAATCGGCGGCTTTGGCGAGATACGCGCCGCGCGCAATCAGTTCGGGCGATGGCGACGCCCTGTCGTCCGCCATGACGGCGAGCGGCCACAGAAGCAGAACGGAGAGGAAGCGGGATACGTTCATCGTTATTGGTGATACAGGTATGCGGCGATGTCACGCGCATCGATTTCGCCGACGCCGAGATCGGGCATCGCGCTCTGCGGTGAAATGCGCTGCGGAAAGCGGATCCATGTCTGCAGATTCTCCGGTGTGTTCGGCAGCTTGCCCGCGACATAAGCCCGCTCGCCGATGTTTTGCAGCGTCGGTCCGACCTTGCCGTAAGCGCCCGGCACGCCGTCGATCCGGTGACACGCGCCGCAGCCGTAACGCTGGATCGCATCGAGGCCGTGTCGCGGATTGCCGCCGGTGATCGCGTCGGCCGAAGGCGGCTTGTCCTGGCAAGCGGCGAGCGTAGCGATCAGAAGGAGCGCGATTGGAGTCGTGTGCATGTGCTCATCCTTCGCTGGCCACGTCGGCGACGGCGCGCGGCGGCGGCCGCCGCATCAGCCAGCGCGCGCCGACGAGCAATCCGCCGATCAGATACGCAAGCCCGCCCGGAACCCACATCACCAGACCGCCGAGTTGCTGATCCTGTAAGGGATCGAAGCCGAGGGCGCGCGTCGTCTCGATGCACGACGGATACCAGACACCCGGCGCGAGCGTCAGCAGCGCACCGAGCGCGCCGGTGTGGACCATCGTCGTGAAGAGGGAAAGCATCGCGTGGGCATTGGATGCGCCCTGCGCTTCCGATGCGCGGCCGAACACCGTCCACCAGAACAGCAGCGCGCTCGCCAGAAAACTGGCGTGCTGAAGCGTGTGGATGCCGGGGCGCGCGAGCGCCGCCTCGAAGAAGCGCGGCGCGTGCCAGCACCACAGCGCGGCGGCGTGCAACGTCCACGCGACGACGGGCAAGGTCAGGAAGCGCCATGGCAGTTTGATCCAGCGTGAACGCGTCGCCGCGCCGATGCGCGCTCTCGCGTTCGCGGGAAACGCCCAGAGCCACACGGCGAGCGGCCGGCCGATGACGAGCAGCGGCGCGGCCACGAGCATGAAGAGCTCGTGCTGCAGCATGTGCGCGGAGAAGAGCCATTCGCTCAATGCGTGCAGCGGCGAAACCAGCGCGACGACGAGCGTCGACCATCCGGCGGCGAACGCGATCAGCTTCGCGGTCCGCTCGCGACGGCCTTGCGCGCCGCGCTTGTGCAGCTTCAGATAGCCGGCGAGATAGAGCGTCAGGCTCGCCGCCAGCACGGCGACGATCCACGGCTCGAACGTCCACGCGAGCGGCGATGCCTCCGTCGCTGCGACGTGGGCATACGCATCGGCGGACGACAGGAGCACGCAAGGCAGCGCGCATTTCAGCAGGCGGACAGTAGCCATTGCGGTATCGAAATCGCGATCACGGAAAGCACCGACAGCGCGCCCACACCGGCCGCCACCGCCGCGATGAAACCGGCGCGTGCCGGACGGTCGCCGGTATCGGGCGTCGGCAGGGCGAGCTTACGCCGCGCGTCGCGCCAGCGCTGCCATGCGAGCAGCGTCGCGGCCACGCAGACGATCGCGCTCGCGCCGCTCACGCCGTCGAGCAACGCATGGCCTCCGAGCCGGCACGCGGGCGTCACCAGCGCGTAGTTCAAGCTGAGACAGGCGAGAACGATGAACGGAGCGCCGAGCAGCGCGAGCCAGGTTTTCATAGCCGCGCCGCCCAATAGATGACGCCGTAGATCGGCAGCCAGCTCAACACGACGAAGTACCAATAGAGCGCGTTTTCGCTGACATCGACGAGCCGCTTGCCCTCGAACGGCCCCGCAAAGAGCAGCACCGTGAGCACGGCCGTATCGACGGTATCGGTGATGAGGTGAGTCGTGTGCAGACCGAGCAGCAGCCAGATGACCGAGCCATACGCGTTCGCGTACCAGCTCACGTTGAGCGATGCGAATTCGAATCCGCGTATCACGAGGAAAATCACCGATGCGACCAGGCACAGCGCGAGCCAGATCGCCGCTTTCCGGCGATCGCCACGTTCCGCCGCGTTCTTCGCGAGCTGGTTCGGCCACAGGCTGGCGAGCAGCACGACCGTGTTGAGCGTGCCCCAGAAAAGACGCGGCGGCTCGGCCGCCATCGGCCAGGCGGGGGCGCGCGTGCGCAGATAGAAGACCATCATCACCGCGATGGCGAACACCGTGCCTTCGATCAGCATCAGGCCGGCCGTGCTCCACCACATGAGGCTGCGGTGACTGAAGGCGAAGGTCGGCAACGCGCGCACGTCGAGCACGAGCTCGCCGGTGCCGTGCGCTTCGCGGCGCGTTTCGGCGTTCATGGCCGGCGCTCCCGCGCGACCGCGAGCCGGTTCTCGCCGCGACTCGGCCAGAACCAGCCGATCATCGCCACGGCGACCGGCAGCGACGCCCATACGATCGCCCACGGCGTGTAGATCGAGCCGATGAACAGAATCGTCGTGGCGACGGCGCTTGCGAACGGCCACAGAGAGGGCGTCGGAAACATCGGCCGATGATCGGGCTGCGCATCGAGCACGCTCGTCACGAGCACTTCGCGCGCATCGGCGGCGAGACCCGCGACGAAGGCCGGTTGCGCGGACGGCTCCCACAGCGGATCGCGTCCGTGCACGACCGGAATCGCATCGAAGTTATGCGGCGGCGGCGGCGACGGCACGCTCCATTCGAGCGTGCTCGCGCCCCACGGATCGGCGGCGGCGCGTTCGTCGCTGCGCATCGTCTTCACGACATTGACGATGAAAAGCAGTACGCTCAACGCGATCATGTAAGCGCCGATCGTCGCCGTGAAATTCATGCCGTCCCAGCCCATGCCGTGCGGATACGTCCACACGCGCCGCGGCATGCCTTCGAGTCCGAGCAGATGCATCGGAAAGAAGGTCACATTGAAGCCGATGAAGAACAGCCAGAATTGCCATTTGCCGAGCCGCTCGTCGAGCAAGCGTCCCGCGAATTTCGGAAACCAGTAGAAGAACGCGCCGAAGAGCGGAAACACCGCGCCGCCGAGCAGCACGTAATGCAGATGCGCGACGACGAAGTACGTATCGTGAACCTGGAGGTCGAGCGGCACCGACGCGACCATGATGCCGGTCATGCCGCCCATCACGAGAATGAAGAAGAACGCGAGGACGAACAATAGCGGCACGCGCAGATTGAGCTTGCCGGTCCATAGCGTGCCGATCCAGCAGAAGATCTGTATCGCCGATGGAATCGCGATCATCAGGCTCGCCGCCGTGAAAAAGCTCTTGCCGAGCTCGGGAATGTTCGTCGCGAACATGTGATGCACCCACAGCCCGAAGGCGAGGAACGCCGTGGCGATGAGCGAAAGCACCATCGCCGGATAGCCGAATATCGGGCGGCGCGCGAACGTCGGAATGATCGACGAGATGAAGCCGAGCGGCGGAATGAAGATCAGATACACCTCGGGATGGCCGAAGAACCAGAAGAGGTGTTGCCACAGCAAAACGTCGCCGCCCTTCGCCGGGTTATAGAAATGCGTGCCGACGAGGCGGTCGAGAATCAGCGCTGTGCTGCACAGCATGACGGCGGGCATCGCGAAGATCACCATGAACTGCGTGACGAGCGTCGCCCAAACGAAGAGCGGCATGCGGTTGAGCGACATGCCGGGCGCGCGCAGCTTGAAGATCGTCGTGATGAGAACCACCGCTTCGAGCAGGCCGGAAAGCTCGGTGAAGGTAATCATCTGCGCCCAGATGTCCGTGCCCTTGTTCGGCGAGTAGTCGGGACCGGCGAGCGGCACGTAGCTGAACCAGCCGGTGTTCGGCGCGGTGTTCACGGCGAGCGCGGCGAACAGCAGCAAGCCGCCGAACAGGAACACCCAATACGCATACGCGTTCATGCGCGGAAATGCGATGCTGCGCGCGCCGATCATCAAAGGCACGAGGTACGCGGCGACGGCCTGCATCACCGGCACGGCGAAGAGGAACATCATCGTCGTGCCGTGCATCGTGAAGAGTTCGTTGTAGAGGTTCGGGCCGATCAGCCGCTGATCCGGACGCGCGAGCTGCGTGCGCATCGCGAGTGCGAGCAAGCCTGCGAGCACGAAGAACACGAAGGTCGTCACGATGAAGCGTCGCGCAATCGTCTTGTGATTGACCGCGCTCAACATGCCGATGAAGCCCGGCGGATCGCTCCAGGTTTTCGCGAGCGCATCGCGCACTTCGGGCGATGCGTGCGGACCGTCTGTCAGCGGTGCTTCACTCATTTGAGCGTCTCCATCCAGACGAGCAGCGCTTGCAGATCGGCGGGCGGCAGGCGCGTCGGCGGCATGACGGTGCCGGGCTTGAGCGCGCGCGGATCGACGATCCATCCGGCGAGATTGCCGCGATTGTTGGAAAGCGTCCCGGCCGCGATGAACTGCCTGCTCGCGACATGCGTGAGATCGGGGCCGATCGTGCCTTGCGCTTCGGTGCCGCGCACGGTGTGACAGCGCGCGCAGTCCTGGCTCATGAACACGTCGCGGCCGCGCACGGCGATGTCGTCCGATGGCGCGATGGACGGCTGGCGCTGACGGGCCGCCCACGCTTCATACTGCGCAGGCGGATCGGCGATGACCTGAAACGCCATCAACGCGTGTTCGTAACCGCAGAACTCGGCGCATTGTCCGCGATACACGCCCGCCCTGTCCGCGCGAAACTCGATGGTCGCATCGCGGCCGGGAATCATGTCTTTCTTGCCATGAAGATTCGGCACCCAGAACGTGTGGATCACATCGGCGGCTTTCAGCGACACGACCACCGGCCGTCCGACCGGCACATGGAGTTCGTTGGCGAGCGTGAAGCCGGGCGCGTCGCCATCGTTCGCGTAGCGCACTTGCCACCACCATTGATAACCCGTCATCTCGATGCGCAACGCGTTGTCGACGGGCAGGCGCGAGAGCGCGCGGTCCGTGAGGACATCGGCGAGAACGAGACCGAAGAGCAGAAACGTGGACACGCCCGTCGCGGCGACGACCCAGAAGCGCACGCGCGGCTCGCGATGCCCGACGGCGGAGAGATCCGCAGGCGTTGCGCGATTCGCGCGAGGCGCGCGCATCATCGCGATGAGACACGCGAGCAGAATCGCCGCGAACACAACGCAGCAGACGGCCAGCGTCAGATGCCACAGGTCGAGAATGCGGCTGGCTTGAATGCCTGCGGGCGTCAATGCGCTTTGCATGGGTGCATCGTCTCTATGGACAGAAAGCGGACGTGCGACCTGATTAGCAATCGCCGTGCCGCACGCTGACGCGAGACGAGGGCATGACGGATGCTGTTTCTCTCATCGCGAGAACAGCGTGATTCAGACGGGAGAATGTCATGACCAAGGTAGCCGATGTAATGACACGAGACGTGCAGGCGATCGCGTCGGGCGACACGATTCGCCGCGCGGCCGAGCTGATGGACGAATTGAACGTGGGCGCGCTGCCGGTATGCGACGGCACGCGGCTCAAGGGCGTCGTGACGGATCGCGATATCGTGGTTCGCGCGGTATCGGCGGGCAAGGATGCTTCGTGCGCCGTGCAGGAAGTGGCGAGCGAGCCGGTGGAATGGTGCTTCGAGAGCGACGATATCGAAGACGCGATGCGCCGGATGGAACGGTTGCAGATACGCCGTATGCCCGTCGTGAACGGAGAAAAGCAACTCGTCGGGATGCTTGCGCTGGGAGATATCGCGACATGGTCGGACGGCGAAGTTGCGTCGACGCTCGGCGCGATATCGACGCCGTCCGTGCCGAGTCGCGATGAACCGAAATAGCGTCGTGTCGAAGTCCGTCCGAGCGGTACGGGATTTGCTCGCGTTGCGACAGGATGCGCGTCCCTTCAAACACCGGGAGCCGGCCGCAATCGGCCGGAATCGACAATGCTGTTTCTGTTCGTCGAAGATGATGCAAACGTCGCCGCGGCTTTCGCCGAACTGGCCGCCTCGCTCGGCCATCACGCGGACGTCGCGCGTACCGGCGGCGAGGCGCTGCGCATGACAGGCCAGACTCGCTACGACTCCGTGTTCATGGATATCGGCTTGCCGGATATCGACGGACGCAAGCTCTGCGAATTCGTGCGCTGCGCGGGCGCATCGACGGAGGCGTGCATCGTCGCGGTGACCGGTACGCGCGGATTCGACATGGATTCATCGCGTCAATTCGACGGCTATCTGCGCAAGCCCGTTACCGCATCGGAACTCACGGATGTCATCCGAAGCTGCTGAGGCGCCGTGCGTGCGACGTTGCGCGGATCGCGCGGCTACGTATCCTGCATAACATTCGCTTGAGGTGAGCGACGCTACGATCGCAGCACGACAACGCACGTGCGCCTTCATGAACCGATACTTCACCAACACGCAGGGCGCCATCCGCCGCATCATCGATCTGAAGCGCAACGGGCCCGAGGCGAGCCGCGCGAACGTCGTCGGCCAGCAGAAGGACGGCAGGGAAGTCCAAGGACTCGAGCAAGTGCTTCTTCACTTGCGCATCGGACGCATCGCCCATTTCACTTGCAGCAGTTCATATGTTCAGGAGATCGTCTTCGTCAGCTAGCGACGAAGACGGCATTCGTTAGCGTCCCCTGATCGCATAGAGCCGCGTCGGTAACGCGACGGGGCTTTGCGGATCGAACCAGTTCATGTCGGGAATGCGCGAATCCGTGACGTAGATCGTGCCGTCCGCGCCTTCCGAGAACGTGTCGGGCCAGACGAGACGCTTGTCGCGCAGCAGCGTCGTGAAGCGATCGCCGTCACGCACGCGGATCGCGTGATGTTCGACCGACGACACGTAAAGCCGTCCGCGCTCGTCGAACCAGAGACCGTCGGCGGGACCGTCGATGCCGACCGCTTCGACGCGCGACGAAACCTGCTGCGCGCTCAACTGCGCGTTCTGAAGCGCGTCGGTCGCGATGCGATACAGCGTCTTGCCCTTCACCGCCTGCCAGTACAGATAGCGCCCATCGGGCGTCAGCGCGATGCCGTCGGCGGAAAAGCTCACGCGCCGTCCGTCGGTCTGCTGCAGCGGCTTGCCGTCGACCATCACGGTCACGCTCTTGTCGGCCTGCGTGCTCGGGTCGCCGTCGAGCACGCGGCGCGCCGAGCCGGACGCCGTATCGACAACGACGATCGCGCCGCGTACGCCCGAATCGGTGATATAGACGAAGCGGCCGTCCGGGCTGATGCGGACATCGTTGAGATAGCTGCCTTGCGGCGCGATCGTTTCATCGAACGAATAGACATGCGCGACGCGGTTCGATGCCAGATCGATCTGCACGAGCTTCGGCGCGCCCGGCACGACGAGCGACTGCGCCGGCGCACCCGGATCGATGACCCACAGATTGCCGCGCTTGTCCGCGACGACGGACTGAACGCAGACCCAGTGATCCTGCGGCGTGACTTCATCGCGACGTGAATTGCGCCAGCTATTCCAATCGGCATCGGGATAGGGGCGCAGGTCGCCGGTGCTGCCGAGCTCGGCGACGGATATCGGCGCGTCTTCCGTCCAGCGCGGAAAGTTGACGAAGGTGCGGCCATCGGGCGTCACGGTAACGCCGGTCACTTGATGCTCGAAGGTCGCGACGAGCTGAAGCCTGGCATCGCCGCGTTGCCGGTCGTGTCGGCTGGCGGTTTCCTCTGCGCTGGCCATCGGCGAGAGGGCGGCGAGGCTCAGAACGAGGAGGGTTTTGACGAGCGGTCTCATGATCGGCTCCGATTCGGGGATGCGCCATTTCAGCAATCGCAATGCCGTGGCATGGGCACAGGCGATGCTCGCATCGTGCAAACCTCTCAGCGACTCAAGCCGAATTGACAATCATACGAAGACGCCCCCGACGCATCGGCCGGTTCGATGCGCTGCGCATGTGCGTGCAATCGCTCATCGCGAGCGTGCTGACGTATGCGTGCATGAATTTCATCGGTTCATCCAGTACAACGTGGGGCGTTTTTTCCAGTCTGTTCGCGCTGCAGGTGAGCTTCGACCGCAGCCTCAAGTACGGCGTAGGCCAGATGATCGGCGCGGCAATCGGCACCGTGGTGGGCCTCGCGACGCTGCATTTCTTTCCCGATGCCGCCGATGCCTTCCCGCGACTCGGTCTCGCGACGCTCGTCACATGCCTTGCGTCGACGCTCTTCCCGACGACGAACTACAGCATCGTCGTGGCGGCGGCGCTCGCGCTCGAACCATCGGCGGGCGTTGCAGGCGCGGTGTCGCGCGCCGAAGCGATCGCGCTGGGCGCGGCCATCGGCATCGGTGTGTCGTCGAGCGTGTGGCCGCAACTGTCGCGTTCGCGCGCCTTCGAGATCATGGGCGAGCTTCTCGATGACTGCCGTGCGTTGCTCGCGACGATGCCGATCCTCGGTCCGCTCGAAAACCGCGAACGCGTCGATGCGCTGCATGAGCGCTTTCTGCGCCATCTCGTCGAAGCGCGCGCGGTCTGCGGCGAGACGCGCGTGCGTGCGCGCTTCGAAACCGGATCGTCGCTCGGCGCCGCGCTCGTCGCTTTCGAAACGCTATGGCATGGACTGGTGCTGCTCGATCGCATCGGGCAATCGCAATGCGGCTGGCTGACGAACGAGGAAACGGAGCCGCTCGCGGAGCGCATCGAACTCGTGCGCGATTGCGCAAGCGGCTATCTGCAGGCACTGGCTGCATGGATGCGCGGCGGCGCACCGCTGCCGCCTGCCGAACGCTTCCTCGGGCCGCTGAACGATGCGTCCGCTGCCGTCCAATCGGATATCGCGAACGTGATTCTCGGCTACGCGAACGACTCACGGCAGTTGCAGGCGTTGTCGACGCTGTCGTTCGCACTGGAACAGATCAAGGCGAATCTGGCGAATATCGCCGGCGTGCTGGAAACACGCTTCGATCGATCCGCGTAAGCCGTTTGCAAGACGACGGCACACCATCTGCTCTGTCTTCCGACCACCTACGGCAATCGGATATGAGCAAGAACAGCAAAGCGAACAAAGGCATGCCCGCGCCCGATGACCGGCAGGCGCTTCTGACCGAACTGCGCCGTTGCAAAATGGCGCGCTCGCCGCACGCGTACGTCAGGGGCAATACCGAACGATTCTATGAGTGGGTGATGGAGGCGAACGGCGATTCGTTGCCTCGCGGCCCGGCGGTGTGGATTTGCGGCGACTGCCACACAGGCAATCTCGGACCGATTGCCAATGCCAAAGGCAAAGTGGAAATCCAGATTCGCGACCTCGATCAGACGGTGATCGGCAACCCGGTGCATGACGTCGTTCGTCTGGGCTTGTCACTTGCGACGGCTGCGCGCGGATCATCGTTGTCGGGGCTGAACGTCGTGCGAATGATCGAGGCGCTGGCCGCAGGATATGAATCGGCATTCGCGGATGAAGTCATCGACATCAAGCGTCCCGAACCCGTTCACGTGACGATGAAGGAAGCCGTGCATCGATCGTGGCAGCATCTCGCGCGCGAGCGCATCGAGGACCTGCATCCGACGATTCCCTTGGGCAAACGCTTCTGGCCGCTTGCCGGAGACGAGCGAAAGGCGATCGAAGCGCTCTTCGCCGATGAGGACATCGCAAGCCTGCCGACGAGCCTGAAGGGACGCAAGGATTCGGGCGAGATCGTCGTGCTGGACGCGGCGTACTGGGTGAAGGGTTGCAGCTCGCTCGGCCGTCTGCGTTATGCGGTCCTGCTCGATGTCGATGGTGGCGTCGTCGAAGGCGACGACCTGTGTCTGATGGACATCAAGGAAGGCGTGAAGGCCGCCGCGCCCCGTTACGACGACGTCGCGATGCCGCGCGACAACGCCTTGCGCGTCCTCGAAGGCGCGCGAAACCTGTCGCCGTTTCTCGGTGAACGCATGCGCGCGGCCCGCCTGCTCGATCGCGGCGTGGTGATCCGCGAGTTGTTGCCGCAGGACATGAAACTCGAGATCGAGCAACTCGGCAAGGATGACGCGATGCACGTCGCGCATTATCTCGCGGGTGTCGTAGGCAAGGCGCATGCGCGTCAGATGGACGACGCAACGAAGCGCGAGTGGCGAGCCGAACTCGGCCGCAATCGATCGAAGACCATCGACGCGCCGCTATGGCTTTGGAACAGCATCGTGCAGTTGGTGAGCAGCCACGAAGCGGGCTACCTCGAGCATTGCCGCCGTTACGCGACCGACGCGTGAGGGTACGCATCGCTTCAAAGCATCGGCATATGCAGATGATGCGGATCGGCCATCATGTCCGCCACGCGCCTTAGCGCTTCGCGGCAATCCTCGCGATCCTGTGGCCCGCCGAGACACAGCCGCAGCGCATTCGGCGGATTGCCATCGGTAGAGAACGCGGCGCCGGCCACCGCGCCGATGCCTTGATTGCGCAACTGCAACGCGAGTTCCGGCGCGCTCCAGTCGGACATCGAAGGCACGGGCAGCCAGAGATGAAACCCTTGCGGATCCGCGTCGAAGGCGAGACCTCGAAGCTCCGCCGACGCGATAGCCTGCCTCGCCGCCGCTTCATCGCGAATGGAATCGAGCACGTCGGCGGCGGTGCCATCGTTGATCCATTGCGTTGCGAGCAGCACGGTGAACGGGCTCGGCATGACCGACGTCGCCCGCAACGCTCCCGCGATGCGCTGAGTCTGCCGCGACGTCGGCGCCTTCAGATACGCGACACGCAACCCCGCGCCAAGCGTCTTCGATAAGCCGGTTACGTGATACGTCAGTTCGGGTGCGAGTTCGGCAAGCGTGGCGGGTGCATCGCAAGGCAACATGCCGTAAGGCTCGTCCTCGATGATCGGGACGTTATAACGCAAGGCCACATCGGCCAGCGCTTCGCGCCGCTGCCGCGTCAACGTCAACGTGCTCGGATTCTGCAAGGTCGGATTGCAATAGAAGCCGCCGGGCTTTTCCGTTCGGCACAATGCCTCGAACGCATGCGGCAGCGGCCCTTCATCGTCGCGCAACACGGCTTGCAGACGCACGCCCAGTTGCGATGCGATCGCCTTGATCCCCGGATAAGCGAGCGAATCCAGACAGATCATTTCACCCGGCCGCGCAAGCTGCGAAACGAGCGCGACGAGCGCGCCATGAATGCCGGGACAGACGAGCACGGTATCGACATCGACATCGGGAATGCGTGCCTTGAGCCACTCGCGGCCCGCAACGCGATCCGCCGTCGTGCCGCCGAAATCCTGATAGCGCAGCAACTGAAACGGATCGGCGCGTTCCATCAGACTCGCCGCCGACGCACGCAGCCGCGCCGCGAGCGCCGGCGGTTCGGGTGGCATGTTCATCGACATCTCGACACTGCTGCCGCCCGCGAGCGGCAAGGTCTGCGTCCTGCCGCGCACGAACGTGCCGCTGCCCGCGCGTGAATCCAGCAGGCCGCGTTTGCGCGCTTCGGCATACGCGCGCGCGACGGTCGTGTAGTTGAGCCCGAGCAGATCGGCGAGGTCGCGCAGACCGGGCAGCCGGTCTCTCGGACGAAGCCGGCCGCTCGCCAAGTCTTCCTCGATCAGATCGGGAATCGTCAGATAAGCGGGCTTTCTGCTGTCTTCGAGCTTCCTGACCCAGTGATGCGCAAGCTGATTCATGACCGCGATGTCTCCGGCGATGGTTCGGATGACCTTAGCATGACAAAACAATCGATCGAAAAGAGATCGCATGCGCTGATCGCACTTGATTGCATTGATCGCATCGATGCACGGCTTCGGTGTGCCGCGCACCATGCACACGCTTTTCTGCGCTGAAATCGTGCGTGGGGCAGGCGGGCATGAGCGAGGCGGCGCGTCGCGAAGGCCCGTGAATCAAGGCTTCCGCAAAAAATTTTCGCTTCGCGCATGCAAGATCGTTTTGCTTGATTGCAAAGTGATTGCATTTCGCGGGCCAATCATTGGCATATCCGTTGCGTTTTAGCGTTCGCCGTCGCGATGAATGCGATCGACCACGATCGAGAGCGACGGCTCGTTCGCGAACCCATACATCGGAGAATGCCATGCCCGCAGTCAATCAACCGCTTCACAAGAACGGCGACTTTCTGGTCGACTACGAAGAGAAAGTCTTCGAGGATGTGAAGGCCGAACCCGGCGAAAAGGCGCTCGTCACGTTTCATACGGTTGCGTTCGAAGGCTCGATCGGCTTCGTGAACATGCTGCAGGCCACGCGTCTGCAACGCAAGGGTTTCGATACGTCGGTGCTGCTCTACGGTCCCGGCGTCACGCTCGGTCTGCAACGCGGTTTTCCGACGCTCGGCGACGAAGCCTTCCCCGGCCACCTCAACTTCAACAAGCAACTGCAGAAGTTCATGGCCGAGGGCGGCAAGGTGTACGCGTGCCGCTTCGCATTGCAGGCGCTTTACGGACACGGCGAAGCCTCGCTGATCGAAGGCATTCGTCCGATCAACCCGCTCGACGTGCTCGATCTCCAGTTGCTTCATCGCAAGGAGAATGCGCTCGTCATCCATACGTGGACCGTGTGACGATCATGGCCGATGCCCTTTCGAAAAAGCGCATCGTGCGCGCCGCCGCCGTGCAGATCACGCCGGACTTCGAGCGTCCGAACGGCACGCTCGACCGCGTCTGCACGGCCATCGACGAAGCCGCGGCGCAGGGCGTGCAACTCATCGTGTTCCCCGAGACCTTCGTGCCGTATTACCCGTATTTCTCGTTCGTGCGCGCGCCGGTGGCATCGGGCGCGGATCACATGAAGCTCTACGAGGAAGCGGTCGTGGTGCCGGGGCCGGTCACGCAGGCGGTGGCCGAACACGCGCGGCTCGCGAACATGGTCGTCGTGCTCGGCGTGAACGAGCGCGATCACGGCAGCCTGTACAACACGCAGCTCATCTTCGATACCGACGGCAAGCTGCTGCTCAAGCGCCGCAAGATCACGCCGACGTTTCATGAACGCATGATCTGGGGGCAAGGCGACGCAGCCGGCCTCAAGGTCGTCGAAACGGGCGTCGGACGAGTCGGCGCGCTCGCGTGCTGGGAGCACTACAACCCGCTCGCGCGCTATGCGCTGATGACGCAGCACGAAGAGATCCATTGCAGCCAGTTCCCCGGCTCGCTGGTCGGTCCGATCTTCGCGGAGCAGATCGAAGTGACGATCCGCCATCACGCGCTCGAATCGGGCTGCTTCGTCGTCAACGCGACGGGCTGGCTCACCGATGCGCAGATCGAAGCCGTCACGCCCGATCCGAATCTGCAACGCGCGCTGCGCGGCGGCTGCAACACGGCGATCGTCTCGCCCGAAGGCCAGCATCTCGCCGAGCCTTTGCGCGAAGGCGAGGGCATGGTGATCGCCGATCTCGACATGGCGCTCATCACGAAGCGCAAACGCATGATGGATTCGGTCGGTCATTACGCACGGCCCGAACTGCTGAGCCTCGCGATCAACGATCGCCCGGCATCGCCCGTCACTTCCTTCAAGGACACCGAACACGATGAGCGCCCGAGAGAACCTGCCGGCATCGACACGGCAATTGATGACTGAGCTTCAGTCGACGGGCCTGCGGCTCGTCGATCCGCGCGCGGGCGTGTCGAGCCGGCGCGGCGGCGCGGGACCGTCGGATCACAAGGCGGTCACGGTCGATGGCGTGACCATCATGGTGCCCGTGCATACGAGCACCGCGTGGGAATCGCCGTTCGTCGCCGGGGAGCCCGATGCGAACGGCAAAAGCGCGCTGATGCGCAACACCATTCCGATCGCGAGCATCAGCTTTCCGAAGGCGCCGCGCTTCTATGCGATGCAGACGCTCGACGGCGTGCCTTACTCGCACATCGCGACGCTGCATAGCGCCGACGTGCTCGCGACGACCGTGCTGCAAACCTGCATCCGCTACGAGAGCCGGCGCAAGTCGTGCAAGTTCTGCGCGATCGGCCAGTCGCTCGCGGCGGGGCGCACGATCGCGCGCAAGACGCCGGAGCAGCTTGCCGAAGTCGCGCGCGCAGCCGTGCTTCTCGATGGCGTCAAGCATATGGTGCTCACGACCGGCACGCCGCCCACATCCGATCGCGGCGCGCAGATCCTTTGCGAAAGCGCGTTCGCGATCAAGGCCGCGGTCGATCTGCCGATCCAGGCGCAATGCGAGCCGCCCGACGACGATCGCTGGTTCGAGCGCATGAAGGCAAGCGGCATCGACACGCTCGGCATGCATCTCGAAGCGGTGACGCCTTCCGTGCGCGAACGCATCATGCCGGGCAAGGCGACGGTGCCGGTCGCGCGTTACATGGAAGCCTTCGAGGCGGCGGTCGCCGTCTTCGGACGCGGACAGGTGAGCACGTACATTCTCGCGGGGCTCGGCGACAGCGCGCAGGCCATCGTCGATACGGCGCGCGAGCTCATCGCGCTCGGTGTGTATCCGTTCGTCGTGCCCTTCGTGCCGATCAGCGGCACGCCGCTCGAAGATCATCCCGCGCCCACGCCCGAATTCATGCGCTCGGTGCTGGCGCCCATCGGCGCGATGCTCGCAAACGCCAACATGCGTTCCGCCGATATCAAAGCGGGCTGCGGCAAATGCGGCGCGTGCTCGTCGCTTTCTTCGTACGAGGTGTGACATGTTCGTCGAAGCCATCGAGGGCGATGCATTCGATCTCGCCTATACGCCGGTCGAATATCGCGTCAAGTGGGCGACGCTGCCGTGGGAAGCGGATGAAGCGTACAAGCTGCGCCGCGCGGTGTTCTGCATCGAGCAGGGCGTGTTCGTCGGCGACGATCGCGACGAGATCGACGAACGCGCGCAACTGCTCGTTGCGCTGAGTTGCGTCGCGGGCATGCCGGAGCAGGTCGTCGGCACGGTACGCATCCACGAGACGCAGCCGCGCGTGTGGCTCGGCTCGCGGCTCGCCGTGCACGCCGCTTTCCGTTCGCACGGCAAGATCGGCTCGACGCTGATCCGGCTCGCGGTGTCGAGCGCACACGCGCTCGGATGCGAGACTTTTCTCGCGCATGTGCAGGCGCAGAACGTGCCGCTTTTCCGGCGTCTGCGCTGGGACACGCAGCGGGAAGAGACGCTCTTCGGCCGCCCGCATCATCTGATGCGCGCGCAACTCGATGCGTATCCGCCGTGCGTCACGCCGCAAAGCGGATTCGTCGCGCTGGCGCGGAGGCCGTCGTGAACGCGCTGGCCGGTCTCGTCGAACGCTTGCGCGAGAGTCGCGGCTTTCGTCACAAGAGCGATATCTCGGGCGTGTTGTCGCGGCTGCCTGAAGGCGCTCAGGCCGTGCCGATAGGCGACGACTGCGCCGCGATTCCCGATGGCGACGGCTATCTGCTCTTCGCCATCGAAGGGCTGGTGAGCGACTTCGTGCGCGCGATGCCGTGGTTCGCGGGCTACAGCGGCGTGATGGTGAACGTGAGCGATATCTACGCGATGGGCGGACGTCCGCTCGCCGTCGTCGATGCCTTGTGGAGCGGCGACGCGCAAGCGGCATCCGAGGTGCTCGCGGGCATGGCGGCGGCATCGTCGGCGTATGGCGTGCCGATCGTCGGCGGCCATAGCAACGTGCGCAGCGACGGCGCGCAGCTCGCGGTGGCGATCGTCGGGCGGGCCAGGAAGCTTTTGACGAGCTTCGACGCGCGCCCCGGCGATGCGCTCGTGATGGCCGTCGATTTGCGCGGCCGTTTCGAGGAGCCTTATCCGTTCTGGAATGCATCGGTGAGCGCGCCTGCTGGCCGCGCGCGCGGCGATTACGAACTGCTGCCCGCGCTAGCCGAAGACGGCCTGTGCGACGCCGCGAAGGACATCAGCATGGCGGGCGTGCTCGGCACCGCGCTGATGTTGCTCGAATGCTCGAAGGCCGGCGCGCGCATCGATCTCGATGCGTTGCCCTGTCCCGAAGGCGTCGATTTCGAGCGTTGGCTCACGGCGTTTCCGAGCTTCGGCTTCGTGCTGTCCGTGCGTCCCGAACAGGTCGAGGAAGTGCTCGCGCGGTTTGCTTCGCGCGACCTCGCGAGCGCGGTGATCGGCGAAGTGGATGCATCGCGTGAAGTCGTGTTGACGCGCGACGGCGATGCCGCGTTGCTATGGAACCTGCACGAGGAGCCGTTCATATGCGCGCGATGAACCCCGCAACCGAGGCTACACCATGCCAGTGATGCATTTTCTGATTCGTTGGCCCGACGGCGTCGAGGCGAACTGCTATTCGCCTTCGACGGTCGTCGGCGAGTATTTCGCGGCAGGCGAAAGCTATAGCGTCGGCGATTTCGTCGCGCGTTCGCGCGAGGCGCTCCACATCGGCTCGGAGCGCGTGCGGGAGAAATACGGCTTCGCGTGCTCGGCCGCGCTCGATCAGCTTGCGCGCATCGAAGAGGATGCGAGCCGCTTCAGCGAAGCGCACGAGGCACGCGTCACCGTGCTGGCGCTCGATTGACTCACTTGTCGAATGGTAGAGGGATTGAATATGTCGAACATCGATTCAGCACAGACCGCGCCGGCGCATTACAGCGTGATCGTCATCGGCGGCGGACAGGCCGGGCTTTCGGCCAGCTACTTCCTGAAGCAGGCCAGCATCGATCATCTCGTGCTGGAGAAGCACAGCGTCACGCACACATGGCGCACGCAACGCTGGGACACGTTCTGCCTCGTGACGCCCAACTGGCAATGCGCGTTGCCGGGGCATCCGTATCAGGGCGCGGACCCGCACGGCTTCATGAAGAAGGACGAGATCATCGACTATCTCGATGCGTTCATCGCCAAGGTGAATGCGCCGGTGCTCGAGGGCGCGGCGGTCACGCGCGTCACGCGCGACGCGCAAGGACGCTTCGCCGTGACGAGCACGCGCGGCGCGTTCACGGCGGATCAGATCGTGGTCGCGTCGGGCGGCTATCACACGCCGATCGTGCCGCGCATGGCCGAGCGTCTGCCCGCTGACATCGTGCAGGTGCAGTCATCGGAATATCGCAACGCCGGTGCGCTGCCGCCCGGCGCGGTGCTCGTCGTCGGCTCGGGTCAGTCAGGCGCGCAGATCGCGGAAGATCTGCATCTGTCGGGACGCAAGGTTCATCTCGCGGTCGGCGAGGCGCCGCGTTGCGCGCGGTTTCATCGCGGTCGCGATGTCGTCGACTGGCTCGCGGACATGCGCTATTACGACATGCCCGTGACCGATCATCCGCTGCGGGAAGGCGTGCGCGACAACACCAATCATTACGTCACGGGCCGCGACGGCGGACGCGACATCGATCTGCGCCGCTTCGCGCTCGAAGGCATGGAACTGTTTGGCCGGCTCGAAGACTTCCGTGACGGCAAGCTGCGTTTCGCGACCAACCTGCGCGCGAATCTCGATGACGCCGACGATACCTATAACCGCATCAACGCGAGCATCGACGGTTTCATCGCGAAGCACGGCATCGACGCGCCTCCCGCCGCGCCTTATGTACCCATCTGGCAGCCGCAGGAAGAGCGCGCGGAGCTCGACCTGCAGGCGAGCGGGATCACATCGATCGTATGGTGCATAGGGTTCACGCCGGACTTCGCGTGGCTCGATGCGCCGGTGTTCAACGGACGCGGTTATCCATCGCATACGCGCGGCGTGACGGCGGTGAAGGGCCTTTATTTCGTCGGCTTGCCGTGGCTGCATACGTGGGGCTCGGGCCGCTTCTCCGGCGTGGCGCGCGATGCGCAATACATCGTCGATGCGGTGTGCGCCGAGCGGGCAAACGCGCCGGAGCGCGCGTCGATCGCGTGCGCGTAAAGGAAGCTCATGCCTCGTCACGACGATACGTATCGCGCCGGCATGCCGCAGCTCAATTGCGCGGGGCTCTCGGAGAACTGGCTGCTGAAAGAGTGCGGCGACCGGCATTGGGACGCGCTCGCACGCGAAACGGCGAGCGACTTCATCTCCGACGAAGGCGGCCGCGCGTATGCCGCGTTCACGTCGATCCGGCTGCGCGCCGAAGGCATGCACGATGTGCGCGAGAACGACGCGCTCTGCATACGCACCGAGCTTTCGCGTGTGGGTCCGGTGCGGCACTTCAGCGAGCATCGCGTAAGCGGCAAAGGCGGCACGATCGCCGCGTTGTCGATGATGTCCACCTTCGTGCGACGCACCGAAGCGCGCAACAATCGCTCGGTCGCGCGGGCGAGTTTTGCGAACCTCAAAGGCGAGATCGCGCCGATGAATCCGCTCATCGCCGACATGCAGGATAGGGCGCGCAAGCTGCGCCTGCGTGAAGCAGGAGCGAGCATCGACGGATTCGCTTTGCACGAGGCGGAATCCGCGCCGGTCGAGTTTTTGCCATGCCCGTACAGCGACTTCAACGGCGCCGACTTTCTGTACTTCGCGAGCTTTCAGGCGTTCGTCGATCGTGCGGAATGGCAAACGTGGCGTCTCGCGGACTTGCCCGCGCTCGTGTCGCGCGAGCTGCATTATCACGGCAACATCAACGTCGGCGAAGGGCTGCGGGCCACGTTTCGGCGCGCGTCGATCGACGATGCGCGCATCGCGCACTGGTGCGAGATCGAGCGCACGCGCGATGGCGTGAAGATCGCCGACGTGCTGACACACAAGACACGGAGACGCGCATGAACCGCGTGCCGCGCAAGCCGCTTTACACGGCGGCCGATCTGGAAGGTCTCGCGCATCTCGACTCGATGCCCGGCGCCGCGCCGTTCGTGCGCGGACCGTATCCGTCGATGTACACGACGAGACCGTGGACCCTGCGCCAGTACGCCGGTTACGCCGATGCCGCCGATTCGAACCTCGCGTTTCGCCGGGCGCTCGATCGCGGCGCGCAGGGCTTGTCCGTCGCGTTCGATCTGCCGACGCAACTCGGCTACGACTCGACCGACGATGAAGCGCGCGCCGATGTCGGTCTTGCGGGCGTGGCCATCGATACCGTCGACGACATGGCGCGTCTTTTCGAAGGCATCGCGCTCGAACACGTCTCCGTGTCGATGACGATGAACGGCGCCGTGCTGCCCGTGCTCGCGGCGTACATCGTCGCGGCGGAGGAACGCGGCATCGCGATGGCGTCGCTCTCCGGCACCGTGCAGAACGACATCCTCAAGGAGTTCATGGTGCGCAACACCTGCGTGTTCGCGCCGGAACCGTCGCTGCGAATCGTCGCGGATGTCGTGCAGTTTTTGAGCGAGCGGATGCCGCGCTTCAAGGCGCTGTCCGTTTCGGGTTATCACTTTCAGGAAGCGGGCGCGGATGCATCGCTGGAGCTGGGGCTGACGTTCGCCAACGCCCGCGCGTATGTGCGTGCGCTGCGCGCGCGCGGCCTGAACGCGGATGCCGTCTGCGAGCAACTGAGCTTTTTCTTCGGCGTCGGCGCGGACTTCTTTGCGGAGATCGCGAAGCTGCGCGCGGCGCGACTCATCTGGTCGGGCATGGCCGAAGAAGAGGGCGCGACGTCGGCGAAGAGTCGCGCGCTGCGGATGCATTGCCAGACGTCGGGCTGGTCGCTCGGCGCGACGCGCACGCAAAACAATATCGTTCGCACGACCGTCGAAGCGATGGCGGCAGTGTTCGGCGGCACGCAATCGCTGCACACGAATGCACATGACGAAGCGCTTGCGTTGCCATCGGCATCCGCTGCGCAGCTCGCACGCGACACGCAATTGATTCTTCAGCACGAGATGGGGCTGTGCGAGGTCGTCGATCCGTGGGCGGGTTCGTACATGATGGAATCGCTGACGGCGAGCGTCGCTGCGCAAGCGCGCGAGATCGTCGACGAAATCGAGGCGCGCGGCGGTGTGCTCGAAGCAATTCGCACCGGGTGGGTTCATCGGCGGATTCAGGAGCGTGCGGCGGCGACGCAGGCGCGCATCGATTCGGGAACGCAGACGATCGTCGGCGCGAACGCGTTTATTGCCGACGATGCCGGCGACGATGCGCCCGCCTGTCTCGCGATCGATGGCGAACGCGTGCGCGTGCAGCAGTCGCACAGAATCGCCGACGTGCTGCGTCGGCGTGACGAATCTCGCGTGCGTGCCGCGCTCGCCGCATTGACGCGCGCCGCACGCGACGATGCCGGCAATCTGCTCGCGCTGACGATCGATTGCATGCGCGCCCGCGCGACCGTGGGTGAATGCACGCGCGCGCTCGAAGCCGTGTGGCCGCGTCATGATCCGGCATCGGCGAATACGACACGCGTGTACGGTGAATGTCGCCATGACGACGCATGGCACGCGGCATGCGCTCGCGTTGCGCAACTCAGCGAAACGCTCGGCCGAAAGCCACGCATGTTGATCGCGAAACTGGGACTGGACGGACACGATCGCGGCGCGAATGTCGTGGCGTGCGCGCTGGAAGATGCAGGCTTCGATGTGACGGCTACCGGATTGTTTGCATCGCCGGCGCAGGCCGCGAAGCTCGCTGCGCAACGGCCGTACGATGTCATCGGCGTCTCGTCGCTTGCCGGTGCGCACGGCACGCTCGTGCCTCGATTGCTGCGCGAGCTTGCGGAGCGCGACGTGCACACGCCGCTCGTCGTCGGCGGAATCGTGCCCGACGAAGACGCCTTCTTGCTGCGAAAGAAAGGCGTCGCCGACATATTCAATCCAGGTTCGACGATGCACGAGATCGTAGAACGGCTGGTGAAGTTGATCTGCCCGGACGCGCGCTCCGAATCGCGCCTGGTCACTTCGCAGGCCGACTTCAGATGACGTCGCTCAGCGACTTGATCCATCCGGCGATGACCACGATCCCGAGCATGGCGACGACCGTTTTGCGAACCATCGACAAGCGGTCATGTCCGTCCGAAGACCTGCGCCATGTGCCGGCGAGCGCGCCGATCATCGAAGCGGGAAGGGCGGCCAGCGACGCCACGCCGAGGTACAGCAGCACCGACGTCATGCTCGACTCGAACGTCGATTGCGCGTTGAGGTCGATGGTCACGAGGCCGCCCACGCTCATCACCGCGCCCGCGATCGATCCGGCGCACAAGCCGTAGAGCGCGTTGAACGCGCCCCGACGCGACGCCGCGATCAGCGCCGCGAGCGCCGCCGTCAGCGCGATCGGCATGACCATCGCGAAGCCGCTTTCGCCCGCGCGTTGCGCGACGTGCAGCAGCGCGGAGAACGTCGCGTAGATCGTGCTTTCGGCATCGTGCGGAAGGAAGCGGCGAAACCGCAACAGTTCGATCCAGAGACAGAAGACGAGCCCGGCGATGATGCCCGTCGACAGCGCGCGGCCCGGTCTGAACTCGGGAAGACGCAAGCGGAATGCGTCGTCGAGAAAGACCCACGACGACGGCGCGAGCTCGCGGCGCGCGCGGCCGAACCATCGCGATGCCCACGGAAAAAGCCACGACCCGAACGCCGCGATGACCACCGGCGGCGCGACCATCACGAGCGACGTATAGAACGTCTGATGCGGCCCGAGCGTCACGATCGACATCGACGCGAACGTGCCCCACGCGAACATCCCCGCGACGCCCGCGATGGAAACCGCGCTCGTCAGCCTGAGCGCGAAAAGCGGCGAGCGGCTTCTCACGGCGACGCCAGTCCACGCGGCGGCCGAGCGCGCGATCCAGTCGCAGATCATCCAGCATCCGATGGCCGCGAGCACGAGCGCGACCGCGTGGACTTCGAGCACCGTCGTCAGCGTGTCGGCGGTCATGCGCGGCTGGGCCGGGCCGCCCCAAAGCAGCCCCGCGCCGAGGAGCATCTGATTGACGAAGTAGCCGAGCGCGAACACGGCGCCCGCCGCCGCCGTGCCCTTCACCGGATCGCGGCCGTTCAGCACCGCTGCATAGGCGCCGCGCCAGACGCCCGTCGTGAGCGCGCCGATCGCGAAGATCATCACGGCGAGCGGCACCACCGCCGACGCGATGATCGTCACGCGCAAGACCGCCGCTTGCGCTTCGCCGGGCACGAGGCCGAGCACGAGACCGTTCATCGTTTCGATGACGACGCCCGCGCCGAAGCCGATGCCGAGCGCATCCCACTTGCCGAGGCGAAAGAGCGGCGTGGTGTCGGCGAGCACGGCGCGACGCGCATCGCCGCGCGGATGCAGGCTCAGGAACGTGCGCGCGCGCTTGTTGCTGTCGTCGCGCATCCGCGCGAGCACACGATCGACGTGAACGGGCGAGCCGTCCCATTGCGACGCTTGCACGTCCGCGTAAAACTCCCTCACGCGCAGCACCGACGCGCCCGACAGCAGCACGAGCGCGCTCCACAGCCCGGTCTTTGCGAGCAACCAGGCGGTGTCGCGCAGCGCGTGCCCGGCAAACAGAGTGACGCCGAGCAAGGGCACGACGCTCACGATGACGAACGCGAAACACGCGGCAATCGTCATGAACGTCTTGTCGATGTCGCGGTTACGGATGTGCGCCAGTTCATGCAGGACGATCGCGCGGAAGGCGGCGCGATCCGCGTAGAAATAATTGGCGACGAACGCGCCGGAGAGCGCGACGTAATAGTCGCGGCGACGCCCGAACGTGACCGGCAGGCCGGTCGCGAGCGGATTCCAGACGAACGCGGGCGGCGGATTCAACTGCGCTTCGCCGCAAAGGGCGATGAGGGCATCGAAAAGACCGGGCGGATCGTCCTTTGCGATCGGCACGAGCCGCTGCGACTTCAGCTTCCACGCGGGAAAGCGCCAGTAGAAGACGCCGGCGAGCGCGAGCGTCGCGACGATTCCCGCGCCTTTCCACGCCATTTGCGGCCGCAGAAGCGCCATGCAATGCGCGAATTGCGGTGCGAACTGCACACGCATTTCCGAAGCGGACAGCACGTCCCGAGTCAGTAATCGCGGATCGAAAACGCCCGCGAACATATCCGACGCGCACGCGACGAGCTTTTCCGTCGCCTCGACGTGCAGGCTTTCCCAGAAATGCCCATAGAACTGGATGCTGACGCACACGATAAGCACGATCAGCAGATCGAACCTCAGCGCGATGTCGGACGGAAACGGCAACGGATTGAGCCGCGGTCTGCGCGTGTTCGTCGTGACGGATTGCAGCACGATTCGCTCACTTCTTCGGCAGGGCCAGTTGCGCGACGACGGCATCGGCGAGGTGCGCGGCTCGTGCGCGATCGAGACGCAGGCGCGAGCCGGCCGCGATCACATGGCGATGGACTTCGCCCAACTGTTCGGGGCTCAGGATCGCGACGGCTTCGGGTTCTTCGCCCCGGAACATCTTCCGCACGCGCGCGGACACTTCTTCGCCGATGGCCGTTTCCGCCGCCTTGAGCGCGATGCCGCCGAGGATCGGCATGATCTCCGACACGACCTGAAGCACGAGCGGCGTGAAGAGGATCGAGAACGATTCGGCGCCGAAGCCGAGCGCGGCATCGCGATTTTTCGATGCCTTCATCGCGGCGTCCGGATCGGCAAACCACGCCGCGCTCGCCGCCGCGAAAAGCGGCAGCTCGTTCGGCGCGAGCTGCATCAGGACATTGCGGGACAAGTCCCGGATCAGGTCGTGTTCGGCGGTCGAGTCCATGTGTTGTCTGAACGCGTGGCTGCGTCTTCGCGTGTGGAAGAAAAGTGTTCGTCGTTAAGGACGAAGCAGCGCATCCGGTTCTGAACCGTTGCGATCAACACTTCTGAACAAACTGTGCGCTACCGCACGTTTCGCCGCCTTTCAGTTTGTTTTTACGATTGAAGCCCGTTCGCTGATAACACGACTAACGCGGCTCAAAACAGGGCATGTTTTCGCTTCACTGGTGCTCGGTGAAAGCACGCGTCACTTCCCAAACGTTTGCTTCGTAAAAACTCAATCGTCAGACAAACAGGCGCGAACCTTGCATTGATCGGGATACAAAACCGACCCTACGAAGAAGCCACATGTCCAATCCGCAAGCTATCGTCGATCTGACACATGAAGTCAAACGCCTCGCCTCGGGCAAGATCAGCGACATCAACGATATCAACCGCGAGACCACCTTCCTGGCACTGAACGCGCTGATCGAAGCTGCCCGCGCCGGCGATGCGGGCAAGGGCTTCGCTGTCGTCGCCAAGCAGGTGAAGCATGTATCGACACGCATCTCCGACATCACGGCCGGCCTCAACAAAGAGCTTGCCGGATCGCTTGCGACGCTCACGGAACTCGGCGACAGCATGATCGAGCGGATGCGATCGCTCGACGGTCAGCGGTACACGGACCTTGCGTTGAACATGATCGACATCATCGACCGCAACCTGTACGAGCGCTCCTGCGACGTGCGCTGGTGGGCGACGGACTCGGCATTGGTCGGATGTCTCGCCGATGAGCGCGCGGCGGCGCGCGATCATGCCTGCAGCCGCCTCAAGGTCATCCTGGATAGCTACACGGTTTATCGGGATCTCTGGGTCGTCGATGCGAACGGCGTGGTCGTGGCGAACGGACGTCACTCGACTTACGCGGTGCGCGGGCAGAACGTGGCGGGCGCGGAGTGGTACAAGGCCGCAATGAAGACGGCGTCGGGCGCGCAATACGTGGCGTCGGATGTCGAGACAGTCGCGCCGCTCGACAACGCACAGGTCGCGACGTATTCGACGGCGATTCGCGAGGGCGGCGCGCCGGATGGTCGCGTGCTCGGAGCGCTCATCATCTTCTTCGACTGGGCGCCTCAAGCCGAGACCGTCGTCAAAGGCGTTCGCCTGAGCAACGAAGAGTGGGCGCGCTCGCGCTGTCTGATCCTGGATTCGTCGTTTCGGGTGATCGCCGCGTCGGATGGCAAGGGCATCCTCAACGAGCGCTTTCGCTTGCAGACGGGCGGCAAGGAATCGGGCTTCTACCGCGATGCCGGCGGTGCAGTCGTATCGTTTGCAGCGACGCCCGGTTACGAGACCTATCGCGGTCTGGGCTGGTACGGCGTCATCTGCCAGATGCCGGCATGAGACATCGGCGGTCGCTCAACGGCGCGGACTTCGCTTCTTGCGCTCGCGAAGTTCGCTGCCTGTATCGACCGGCGTGAAGGGCGCCTGAAACCGGCCGACCAGGAAATCGATGAACGCGCGCGCGCGAGCAGTCTGATTCTTCTGCCGCGGATAGTAGACGAAGAGATCGGCCGAGGGCAGCACGGTGTTCGGCATCACGAGATTGAGCCTTCCGCTTTGCACGTACTTCGCGAGATCCCATTCCGAGCGGATCAGAATGCCGTGTCCGTCGAGCGCCCAGCGAAGCACGATATCGCCGTCATTGCTCGACAGCGCGCCCTTGACCTTGATCGCCTCGATGTGGTCATTGACGATATAGCGCCACACGCCGTAGGCATCGTCGTTCTGTCGATGAATGATGCAGCGATGCCGAGCCAGTTCTTCGACGCGCTCCGGCGTGCCGTATTTCTCGAGATATTTCGGCGACGCGCATAAGAACCGCCGGTTGCTCATGATTCGCCGCGCACTGAGCCGGCTGTCCGGAAGATCGCCGAAGCGTATCGCCAGATCGAACGCGCCTTCGATCAGATCGACAGGACGGTCCGTTACTTCGAACTGGACTTCGACGCCCGGATAGCGCTTCGCGAATTCCGAAACGATCGGGGCGATGGTCGTCCGGCCGAATCCGAGCGTTGCATTGATGCGCAACGGGCCTTGCGGATCGCGGCTCGCGACCGATAACGCCTCTTCCATCTCACGCACCTGTCCGACGATGTGAGTCGCGTAGCGCAGATACGTTTCCCCTTCAGGCGTGAGGCTGACGCTGCGGGTCGTCCGGTTGACGAGGCGCACGCCGAGCCTTTGCTCGATGACGCCAAGCCGCTTGGTCGCGGCGGGCGGAGACAGATCGAGCGCACGCGCCGCCCCCGACAAACTCCTGAGCTTCGCAAGCAGGATAAAGAACTCGAAGTCGGTCGCGGTCTGCGTTTCGGTATTCACCGGATGTGAATAATGATGTGAACGGAAGTGCAGTTTAGCAGCGTTCGTCGCGGGTAAGCTACGTTCCACGTTGCAGCCGCCGGGTTGCAATACCTGCCAAGACCCTGGAGACATTGCCGTGAGAATCGTCGAAATCCGCGAGAAGACCGTACCGATCAGCTCACCCATCCGTAACGCCTACATCGACTTCAGCAAGATGACGTTGAGCGTGGTTGCCGTCATCACCGATGTCATGCGCGATGGCGAGCCGGTCGTCGGCTACGGCTTCAACTCGAACGGCCGCTACGGCCAGGGCACGCTGATGCGCGAGCGCTTCATTCCGCGCATCCTCGAAGCCGATCCCGCTTCGCTCGTGAACGACGCAGGCGACAATCTCGACCCGCACAAGATCTGGGCGACGATGTTCACGAACGAGAAGCCGGGCGGTCATGGCGAACGCTCGGTCGCCATCGGCACGATCGACATGGCGATCTGGGACGCGGTCGCGAAAATCGAGGGCAAGCCGCTATTCCAACTGCTCGCCGACCGCTATGGCGACGGTGAGCCGGACCGCAGGATTTTCGTGTACGCGGCGGGCGGTTACTACTATCCGGGCCAAGATCACGAAAAGCTCAAGGACGAGATGCGCAGCTACATCGATCGGGGTTATACGGTCGTGAAGAAGAAGATCGGCGGAGCATCGCTCGATGAAGACCTGCGCCGTATCGACTCCATCCTGAGCGTGCTGCAGGACGGCCAAAAGCTCGCAGTCGATGCAAACGGCCGCTTCGACCTCGACACGGCCATTCGCTATGCGAAGGCGCTCTCGCAATACGACCTCTTCTGGTACGAAGAGCCGGGCGACCCGCTCGACTTCGAACTGCAAGCCACGCTGCGCAACTACTATGCCAATCCGATGGCCACGGGCGAAGACCTGTTCTCGATGCAGGACGCTCGCAATCTCATCCGTTACGGCGGCATGCGTGCCGACCGCGACTGGCTTCAGTTCGACTGCGCGCTGAGTTACGGTCTCGTCGAATATCTGCGCACGCTCGACATGCTGCGCGAGCACGGCTGGTCTCCGAGCCGATGCATCCCGCACGGCGGCCATCAGATGTCGCTGAACATCGCGGCGGGCTTGGGTCTCGGTGGCAACGAGTCGTATCCGGACCTGTTCCAGCCATACGGCGGCTTCCCCGACGGCGTCAAGGTCGAGAACGGCTACATCACGATGCCGGACCTGCCGGGCATCGGCTTCGAAGGCAAGTCCGATCTCATCGTCGAGATGAAGAAGCTGCTTACCTGAGCGGCAATGCGCTGCGCGCGCCGTCTACCGCATCAGCCTTCTTCCTGACCGACTGCCTTCGACACTTCCGCGGGCGTCTGAAACTGCTGATCCGGCAACGCATCGAGCGCGGACATCACGTCTTCGCTTGCGCCGTTGCTGCGCGCGGTTTCGACGAGCGTCTGCTTGTCGGCGGGATAGTCGACGCCCTTCAAGGCTTTCTGCATGTCGATGAACACGCTGTTGGAACCGCCGGAGGATGAGTTGCTTGCCATGATTCGCTCCCTTGATCGATGAATCATGGGCTTCGACAGCAGCCGTTGTGCCTGTCCAGCGCAGGGCACGGCATCGCAATTGCTGACATATGCCGCGAATCGACCATTTACTCAGGAGGCTTCCATGAAGGCACATTCGGCTCTCGTTACACTCGTCGCGGCAGGTTTCATCGGCGCGGCGCCTATCACCGTGCTGGCACAGACGCAGGCAGCGAGCACCACCCAGGCCAACGACCTGCCGGCGGTGGACAAGGCTTTCGTACAGGCCGCCAGCGAATCGAGCTCGACCGAGATCGACACGGCCAAGCTGGCGACCAGCCAGTCGCAGGACAAGGACGTGAAAAGCTTCGCGCATCACATGATGATCGATCATACGAAGCTGACGATGCAGCTGAAGATGGCGGCGCCGCATGGCGTCGAAGTGCCGAAGGACAATTCGGACACGACGGTTATCGATGCGCTCAAGCCGCTCAAGGGCAAGGAATTCGACACCATGTACATTCAGAAGGTCGGCGTCGAAGGGCATCAGAAGGCCGTCGCCGCTTTCCAGAAGGAAGCGCAGGAAGGCCAGAACGCAGACCTCAAGAAGGCGGCGCAGAAAGCGCTGCCGACCATCCAGAAGCACCTGAAGATGGCGCAGGATCTCGCCGCGAAGAAGGGCGTGCAATAAGCCCCGCTGACGGTTTCGGAGCACCGAAGCCGAAGCGATGGACGAAGCCCCGCGCGGAACGACGCGGGGCTGCTTTTTCTTGCGGGCTCGCTGGCGCGTCTACGAGGCAGCGCGGGTTCGCCGGATTCATCAGACCGAACGGGTAACGCATGTCAGATACACGAACCGGATCCCTGCTCTCGCGCCGCGCGATAGCCGGCGGCGCGGCTGTCGCGTCGATCGGTCTTGCCGCATGGACGGCCATGCGAGCGCGGCGCGCGGAGCGCGACTTTCCGCCCACGGGCCAATTCATCGACGTCGATGGCGTGCGCCTCCACTATCTCGACGAAGGAGAAGGCCCGGTCGTCGTCCTGCTGCATGGCAATCTGGTCGCGTCGCAAGACTTCGTGGCGAGCGGATTGTTCGAGCGGCTCGCCCGGCGTCACCGCGTAATCGCCTTCGATCGTCCCGGCTTCGGGCACAGCGAGCGGCCGCGCGCGCGCATCTGGACGCCGCAGGCTCAGGCCACGTCGATCCAGCTTGCGCTTAAAAGGCTGGGACTGACGCAAGCGGTGGTCGTCGGTCATTCGCTCGGCAGTCTCGTCGCAGCGGCGATGGCGCTCGAACCACGTCTGGACATTCGCGGGCTCACGCTGATCTCGGGTTACTACTATCCCACTGCGCGCGCGGACGTTGCGATCAGCGCGCCCGCGGCCATGCCGATCGTCGGCGATGTGCTGCGCTACACCGTGTCGCCGATCGTCGCTCGCATGATGTACGGCCGCACGGTGCAGGCCATGTTCGCGCCGCGCGCCGTACCCGATGCCTTTCACGGCCATGTACCGCGCGAACTGGTCTTGCGCCCGTCGCAGATGCGCGCGACGGCAGAGGACGCCGCTTGCATGATTCCGGCCGCGGCATCGATGTCCGGGCGATACGGCGAGATCGACGTGCCGGTTCGCATTTTTGCCGGCAGCGACGACGCAATCGTCGATACGGACTCGCAGTCGGGCCGTCTTTACAAGGACATCGCACAAAGCGCGCTTTCGATCATGCCGGGCCTCGGGCACATGGTGCATTACGACGACGCGGGCCGCATCGGCGACGCCATCGAGACGATGGCGCTCGAATAGCCGCGACTGCGCATCCAGAACCGTTAGGCAAGCTGATCAAGATTGCACGGCACGTGAATTGCGCGGAGAGAAGCGGGCGCCGGTCGAGCCGGCGCGTCCCATCAACCCGATCCCGAACCGGAGGCATCATGGCATCGAAAACGTTGCAGGACCTTTTCATTCATGCACTTTCCGACGTGTACAGCGCCGAGAAGCAACTGACGAGAGCGCTGCCGAAGCTCGCACGGGCGACGACCAACGGGCAACTGAAGCAGGCGTTCGAGACGCATCTGGAGGAAACGAACGGGCAGATCGAGCGCATCGATCAGGTGGTCGAACTCTTCGGCGTCAAGTTGAAGCGCATCAAATGTGCGGCGATGGAAGGTCTCGTCGAGGAAGCGCAGGACGAAATCGAAACCTTCGAGCAGGGCCCGATTCGCGACGCCGCGTTGATCGCCGCCGCGCAAAAGGTCGAGCACTACGAGATCGCGACCTACGGCACGCTGGCGACGCTCGCGAAGCAACTCGGCAACGAGGACGCGATGAAACTTTTGCTCGATACCTTGCAGGAAGAGAAGGCCACGGACGAGAAACTGACCCAGCTCGCGAAGACGCAACTCGCCGAGGAAGTGCAGCAGAAGGGCTGAAATTCGTTCACTCTGGAGATGAAGATGGCAGGCGACAATTCATACAAGCCGGGCGAGATCGTGAAGGTCTCGGGTATCTACTCGGTGGTCCACGATGACGGCAAGGACACGTTCGAAGTGACCTGCGTGGAAGGCGAGCACTTTCCGCCTACCCGGAGCGGAAAAGGCGCACACTTCGAGCTGAAGTACGGCGCCACGCATGCTCACAAGCATGGAAATCTCAAAGGAACGGAAGCCCGGTCCTGATCGACGCCTTGCCGTAAGCGCGACATCGACGCACGCCGACAGGGTTCGGCGTGCGTCGTTTTCTTTGCGGCTGTCACACGACATGCCGGGCTCCCGCAGTGGCATACGAACTGCTAACAGCATCGCAACAGACCAGAACCTTTCGGAAGGCCGAATCATGGACATTCCCCGTCAGGCCGTGTCATTCCTCACCTCGCGCGGACTCATGCTCGCGACAGCCGAATCGTGTACCGGCGGATTCATCGCCTCGCTGGTGTCGTCGGTGCCCGGCAGCGGAAGCTGTCTCGACGTGGGCTTCGTCACGTACTCGCCGACTGGCAAGGCCGGCTTCCTCGGCGTGCGCGAGGACACCATGCAGCAGCATGGGCTGACGAGCGAAGCCGTCGCGCGCGAGATGTCGGAGGGCGCGCTGCGGCAGGAAGCATGTTGCGCGCAGATCGCGGTATCGAATACGGGCGTCGCCGATGCGGTGCCCGACGGACCGCCATCGGGTACGCAGTGCTTCGCGTGGTCGTATCGTGCGCGCGATGGCACCATCGTCACCTTCAGCGAGACGAAGAAATTCGAAGGCGAACGCAACGATGTCCGGCGCGAAGCGGCGCTTTATGCGCTATCGCGCATCGAACACTACTTCGATCAGCAGCACGCACAGCGAGTCAGGGAGAAACGATGAACGAGCACGCTACCGATTGGCGCAGCTGGCAGGCAGCCGTGATTCGCGAACTGGGTGTCGCGAGCGATTTCGACGTCGAAGCCGAGCGCGAGCGGCGCATCGACTTTCTTTGCGGCTATCTCTCATCGCAGGGACTTCGCACTTACGTGCTGGGGATCAGCGGCGGCGTGGATTCGTCGACGGCGGGGCGCCTCGCGCAACTGAGCGTCGAACGTCTTCGCGCGAGCGGTTATGACGCGCACTTCGTCGCGCTGAGACTGCCCTATGGCACGCAGCGCGATGAGGAAGACGCCCGGCTCGCGCTCGATTTCATACGTCCGGACGAAACGCTGACCGTCAACGTCAAGGGCCCATCCGACGCCATGCTCGCGGCGCTCAAAGAGGGTGGCGCGCAGTACACGGACGACTTCCAGGAAGACTTCGTGCTCGGCAACATCAAGGCGCGCGAGCGCATGATCGCGCAGTACGCCGTTGCGGGCGCGCGGGTGGGCGTCGTCATCGGCACCGATCACGCGGCCGAATCGCTGATGGGATTCTTCACGAAGTTCGGCGACGGCGGCGCGGACGTGCTGCCCTTGTCGGGTCTGAACAAGCGCCGCGTGCGTGCGCTTGCGCGTTCGATGGGCGCGGTGGATCGCCTCGTGATGAAAGTGCCGACAGCCGATCTCGAATCGCTTACGCCGCAACGCCCCGACGAGGATAGCTATGGCGTGAGCTATGAAGACATCGACAACTTTCTGGAGGGCAAGGAAGTCAGCGAAGAAGTGCGGCTGACCATTCGCCGCTTCTATACGGCGACGCGCCACAAGCGCGCGCTGCCGGTCGAAGTGCCGCGCGAAGACCGCTCTGCTTGAGGCATGGCGTGCGTGTTCATCACCTCAACTGCATATCGAGTTGTCCGCTCGGCGGCAAGCTCTTCGATGGCCGCACGCCCGGCCTTCTGCGCCGGGGCGAACTGACGTGCCATTGCCTGCTCGTCGAAACGGGCGAAGGTCTCGTTCTGATCGATACAGGCTTCGGATTGCGCGATGTCGCCGATCCGCGCAGCCGCCTGTCGGCGTTCTTCCTGCTGATGCTCAAGCCGGACTTTCGCGAGGAGATGACCGCGCTACGCCAGATCGAACGGCTGGGCTTTTCGGCCAGCGACGTGCGGCATATCGTGCTCAGTCATCTCGACTTCGATCATGCGGGCGGCCTCGATGATTTCCCGCACGCGAAGGTGCATATGCTGCGCATCGAGCGCGACTATGCGGTGCGTCAGCAGACGTGGCTCGATCGGCAGCGCTTCAGACCTCAACAATGGTCGACGCAGCCGAACTGGCAACTTCACGACGCCACCGCCGGCGACCGCTGGCATGGCTTCGAATGCGTGCGGCCGCTCTCGGAATCGCTGGACGATATCGCACTCGTGCCGCTCAGAGGACACACCTTCGGTCATGCGGGCATCGCGGTACGCAAGGAAAACGGTTGGCTGCTGCTGGCGGCCGACGCGTATTTCTTTCATACGGAGATGGATCTCGAACATCCGCGCTGTACACCGGGACTGGCGTTCTATCAATGGATGATGGAAAAGGACCGCGCGGCGCGGCTAAGGAATCAGGCGAGGCTGCGTGAGCTGTGCGCCAGCGTCGATTCGCGCGGCAAGCTCGACGTGTTTTGCAGCCACGACCCGGTCGAATTCGAGCGCATGGCCGGACGATCGGCGGGCATTCCGGCCGACGCTTTCATACGGCCCGCGCGCTCTTGGGCGTAACGCGGCATGTCGCATGCTCTCCCGGTTTGGTCCAACCATAACCGGCGAGATCATCATGCGAGTACAGCTCAAACCACTCAGCGAACAAGTGATCGTCATCACGGGGGCGACGAGCGGTATCGGTCTCGTCACCGCGAGAATGGCGGCGAAGCGCGGCGCGCGCCTCATGCTCGTGGCGCGCGACGAAGCGGCGCTCAAGGCGCTGTCGGACGAGTTATCGCACGGTGACACCCAGCGAGCGGCTTACGCCGTTGCGGACGTGGGCGACGCGGCGCAGTTGCAGGCCGCAGCCGATGCGGCCATCGCGCGATTCGGGCGCTTCGATACATGGATCAACAATGCGGGCGTATCGCTCTATGGCCGATGTACCGACGTCCCGCTCGAAGACCAGCGCAAGCTCTTCGATACGAATTTCTGGGGCATCGTGAACGGCTCGCTCAGTGCGTTGAAGTATCTGCGCGAGCATGGCGGCGCTTTGATCAATCTCGGCAGTGAACTGTCGGATGTCGCCATTCCGCTGCAAGGGGCATACGTCGCGTCGAAACATGCGGTGAAGGGCTATACCGATGCGTTGCGCATCGAGCTGGAAAACGATCGTGCGCCGGTGTCCGTCACGCTCATCAAGCCTGCGGGAATCGACACGCTCTTCGTCGAGCACGCGCGAAACTATCTCACGCACGAGCCGAAGCTGCCGCAACCGGTCTATGCGCCCGAGGTGGTCGCTAAAGCGATATTGCATTGCGCCGAGGTGCCCGAGCGCGATGTCCATGTCGGTGGGGCGTCGCGCGCGATGGCGTCGTTCGGCCAGCGCGCACCGCGACTGTATGACAGGCTGGTCAGTCTCGTCGGCGTGAAGGCGCAACTCACGCGGCAGCCTCATGGCGAAGGCGACGCGTTGTATGAAGGGGCAGGCAGTCTGCGCGAACGGTCGGGCCGCAACGGCAAGGTGCGCGAGCGAAGCCTTTACACCGATGCGCGCATCGATCCGCCCGGCATGCGCGGCGTGGCGATGGGCGTCGCCGCCTTGCTGCTGCTCGACGCCGGCCGCCGCTATCTTCGGGCGACGCGCAAACCGAGGTTCGAGTAAGCGCGTCGTCGAGTCATCTTCGAGATCAGCGAGAGGACGGCGATGCGCCGGCGGGCTCGCCTCCCGGCAATTCGTTGCCGCCCATGCCAGGCTCGGTCGCCAGTTGCTGCTGCGCGATGATCCAGAACTCGTCCGAGCGGCCTTCAGGGCCGCCCGCTTCTTCCCAAAGCCGATAAGCGAGTGCCCGAATCTGTTCTTCGCTAGCCGGGACGTCCATGATGCTTTCCTCCTTTTCAACGAACGAGCGATGCTCAGCGCGCGGCGAGCATGCCCACGACCACGCCGACCAGCGCGGCCATCGTGATCGCCTTCCACGGATTCTCGTGCACGAAGTCGTCGGTCGTATCGGCGGCGGCGCGGTACTTTCGGGTCATCGCGTCTTGCATGTCGGCGAACCGGGCCTTCGCATCGGAGCGCAGATTGCTCGTCGACGTTGCATCGTTGCCTGCATCCCATGACTTCGATGCTTCGCGAAAGCTGCTGTGGTCTCCATTCGAGGATGTCATGTTGTCGCTCGTCGGGAATTCATAGGCGCTGTCGGCTCTTTCGGTCTTGATAGCGTTGACGGGTTCGAGCGCGCGGTCGTTGTCAGCCATGCTTGCCTCCACTGGAAATCGTTTGAATGCGATGAAGTCGCGGTGCGCGTCGAGAGACGCGCATGTGCGTGGCGCAATCGGCGTGCCGTCCTGACGAAACGAAAGTCCCGCGTGTATGGCATACCCGTTGCTCCATGATTAGCCGACTTTCATCGCTAATGGAGCGTACAAATGTTTCCCGTTCTGATGCAGCCTTTCTTCTCCGTCGCACGCACGAATCTCGAGACGGGCTTGCGCGCCGCTTCCAGTTTTGCGGTCGGTTTCCGGCAACTCGGAGAACTGAACGAAAAGACGATGCAATCCGCGCTCGCCGATGTGCGCGTTCAGTGGGGCGCGCCGCAGGCCAGCGAAGCGCAGCCTGCATTGCCGGTCGCGTTCCTGTCGTACGCAAGCGACCTGCTGTCGATCATCGCCGCGACAGCCGCCGATGTCATCGATGCAATAGGCGCCACGTCATCGCAGCCGGACCCGGGCGCGCCGAAACTCGTGCTCGCGGAATCGATCGAGCCGCCGGCATCGGTGAGCGCATCGGGCGAGACCGCAATCGTCGACGCGACCGGCGCGGTCGTGGCCCACGTCCCCAAGTAAAGCAAACGACAGGCACGACGACTGCTGCGTTGCCGGCAACGCATCCTTCTTCCATCGAATGAACACATCCTCCTCGCCGCCGCCCGCGCGGCATCGTTCGCCTTCGTCCGTGCCGAAGTGGATCACGATCGTCTTTCTCGTTCTGTCGGGGCTTTACATGGCCGTCGGCGGCGGATGGCTGATCGCGGTGGGCGGCTCGCCATACTACGTGGTCGCCGGCGTGGCGATGCTCGTGATCGCGTGGCTCGTCTGGCGCGCCAACGGCCTCGCGCTGTGGCTCTACGCGGCGCTGTTGCTCGGCACGCTGATATGGGCGATCGTCGAGTCGGGCTTCGACTTCTGGGCGCTCGCGCCGCGTCTCGATGTGCTTGTCATCGTCGGCATATGGATGGTGCTGCCATTCGTGCTGCGCATCTTTACGTGGCCCCGGCAGTCCGGCGCACTCGCGCTCGGTGCGACCATCGTGCTGTCGGGCATCGCGCTCGCATATGCGGTGTTCAACGATCCGCAGGAGCTGGACGGCACGGTGCGCGCGGCGCCGTCGGCTGCCGCCACTGCGCCCGCGCAGCAAGATGGCGACTGGCGCGCTTACGGCAATACGCAGACCGGCACGCGCTATTCGCAACTCGCGCAGATCAACGCGGGCAACGCGCACGAACTGAAGGAAGCCTGGCGCTTTCGCACGGGCGACATGAAAGGCCCGAACGATCCGGTCGAGATCACCGATGAAGTGACGCCGCTCGCCATCGACGGCACGCTCTTCTTCTGCACGCCGCATCAGAATGCGATCGCGCTCGATGGCGCCACGGGCAAGGAGAAATGGCGCTTCGATCCGAAGCTCAAGCCCGATCCGAGTTTCCAGCACGTGACTTGCCGCGGCGTGTCGTACTACGAGACGCCCGCCGCCGAGCAGGCGCGCGCCGCCGGCAACACGACGAATCTGCCGATGTGCGCGCGCCGCATCGTGTTGCCCGTCAACGATGGGCGTCTCTTCGAACTCGACGCCGCGAGCGGGAAGCCGTGCCCCGAGTTCGCGACGAACGGCGTGCTGGATCTTCAGCATCTGCAGCCGGTCAAGACGCCCGGCCAGTACGAGCCGACGTCGCCGCCGATCGTCACGTCGAAAGTGATCGTCGTCGCGGGCGCGGTCACGGACAACTACGGCACGCGCGAGCCGTCGGGCGTGATCCGTGGTTTCGACGTGAACACCGGCAAGCTGCTGTGGGCCTTCGATCCCGGCGCGCACGACCCGAACGCGATCCCCGACGATCAGCATAGCTACACGCAGAACTCGCCGAACTCGTGGGCGCCCGCTGCCTACGATGCGAAGCTCGATCTCGTCTATCTGCCGATGGGCGTGACGACCCCCGATATCTGGGGCGGCAACCGCACGCCCGATCAGGAGCGCTATGCGAGCGGGCTGCTCGCGCTCAACGCATCGACGGGCAAGCTCGCGTGGTTCTATCAGACCGTGCATCACGATCTCTGGGACATGGACCTGCCCGCGCAGCCGACCATCGCGGATATCAGGGATCAGAGCGGCAACATCGTTCCGGCGATCTACGCACCGGCTAAGACCGGCAACATCTTCGTGCTCGACCGTCGCACCGGCAAGCCGATCGTGCCCGCGCCCGAGCAGCCGGTCCCGCAAGGCGCGGCGAAGGGCGATCGCCTCTCGCCGACGCAACCGTTCTCGCAGCTCACTTTCCGACCCGCAAAGAACCTGACCGACGCGGACATGTGGGGCGCGACGATGTACGACCAGCTCATGTGCCGCGTGATCTTTCATCGGCTGAAGTACGAAGGGCCGTTCACGCCGCCGTCCGAGCAGGGCACGCTCGTGTTCCCCGGCAATCTCGGCATGTTCGAATGGGGCGGGCTCGCCGTCGATACGGACCGACGCATCGCAATCGCCAATCCGATCGCGCTGCCGTTCGTCTCGAAGCTCGTGCCGCGCGGCCCCGGCAATCCGATCGATCCGCCGCAAGCGGGCCAGGCGGGCACCGGCACCGAAGTCGGCATTCAGCCGCAATACGGCGTGCCGTATGGCGTGGAGCTGAATCCTTTCCTGTCTCCGCTGCGTCTGCCTTGCAAGCAACCCGCGTGGGGTTATGTCGCCGCGCTCGATCTCGACACGAACAAGGTGATCTGGAAGAAACGCATCGGCACGACGCGCGATGCATCGCCGATTCCGGTTCCGTTCCGCATGGGTATGCCGATGCTGGGCGGACCGATGACGACCGCCGGGCACGTCTTCTTCATCGGCGCGACGCAGGACGATTACCTGCGCGCCTTCAGCACCGACACCGGTGAAAAGCTCTGGGAAGCGCGTTTGCCCGCCGGCGGCCAAGCCACCCCGATGACCTACGAAGCGAACGGCAAGCAGTACGTGCTGATCGCGGCGGGCGGTCACGGCTCGTTTCTGACGAAGCTCGGCGATTACGTGATCGCGTATGCGCTGCCGGACAAGCATTGACCGCGACTCGTCCCGCCTGATCGATCGATTCGGGCGGGACGCGGAGCCCGGCTAGTCGCTTTGCTCGTCGAGGTTCTTGCTCGATGAATTCGATCCTTCCGTGTCCGGTTTCGACGACTGGTCTTTTCCGGACTCGGTTCTCGATACGTCCAGTTCATCGAGCTTTTTGTCGATTTTTTCCTTGTCGCCGCGGTCCAGCGCTTCGCGAGCCGCGCGGTCTTTTTCGCGCTCGTCCTCTGCATTGGCTGCGTTGTTTTCCGGCTGGTTCATGCTTTCGTCTCGGTGGTCGATATCAGGGATGGGATCGTGCGGACGCGTCATCGCGTATTGAGCCGCACGAAAGCGTCGATCCAGTCGCGGGCCCAGATCCTTGCGTACGCGATCGCGTCTTCGCGCGTGTCGAATCCGGCAAGATCCCCGCTCATGAAGATCTGGCCCTCGCTTCCGTTTTCCGCGGGCATGGTGATTCGCGCGTGGGCCATGAACTCGCCGTCTGCCCGGCGCGGGGTGGGATCGATGTCGAAAGTAAGGGAAGTGGGGCCCATGGCGTTGCTCCGGCTGACATCTGATCGGACGCGGCGACGTCGCGCTTCCTTACATCAGCATTGATCGGGCCTGGCAGGATCGGCTCCGGTACGCTCGCGCCTCACGACGCCGATCACCAGCGCAGCAGCCTGGGCCCGAGCCAAGCGCCGATGCCCGCGGGCAGCATCATGCCGATTGCGTACCACACGCTCCAGAACGCCGGGCTCATCTCCGGGCAATGCAGGCAATAGGCGACGGTGGCGATCGCGCTCGCGAGCAGACCGGCGACCGCGCCCACGAGGCGAAGGCGTGTGGGCGCGAGACTCTTCATCGCCCAGAACACGGCGGGAAAAGTCGGGACCGACAGCAGCAGAATGTTGAACGGACACGTACGCCACGACTGGCCGAGCACGATGGGCAGACGTTCGGCCGGCGCGGCGCCCTCGAGCACCAGCCAGCCCGCGAGCCACACCGCGACGAACGGCACGCCGACGAGCGCCCACGCATAACCCGCACGAACGCCCGGACGCCCGAGCCGCGTCACGGCGATGAACGCGCCGATCGCCACCACGAACGGATACGCCATCTTGGCCCAGAACACCGGCGTGCGCGCGATGCTCGCGAGATCCGGCCGCACGCCGTAGACGATGGCCATCAGGATCACCGAGCCGAGCGCGCCCAGCAGCAGCGCCCTGGCGAAGCGCCGCGCCACCGCGCCGCGGTCGATGCGCGTCACCTGATTCGAGAGCAGCCCGATGAGGTCGTCGGTTTTCATCGCAATCCCCGAAGCCGTGCGGCGAGCGCCTTGAGCCCACGATGCACGCCGACCTTGACCGCCGATTCCGACAGCCCCGTGATGCGCGCGGTTTCCATCACCGACAAGCCTTCGAGTTTCATATGCACGATCGGCAGGCGCTGCTTGTCCGGTAAGGCCTCCAGCAATTTGCCTATGTCGCGCCGCGCTTGCGCGGGTTCGTCGTCGGAGACGGCGAGCAAGTCGGCATAGTCGTCGATGGGATCGTTCAGGGATTCGCGGCGTGCGCGCGAGCGGAAATAGTCCATCAGCTTGTAGCGCGCGATTGCGTGCAGCCACGCGGTCAGCGGTTCGTCGGTGCGATAGGTGTGACGCGCATTATGCACGGCGAGCAGAATGTCCTGGACGAGATCTTCGACATCGTCGCGATGCTGCGGAATGCGTCTGCGCAGATAGCCGCGCAAGTGCCGCGTAAGCGCCTGCAGAAAATCGCGGTATGCGTTCGGGTCGCCATCGAGTCCGGCGATGAAAAGCACTCTCAGGCGGTTTTCCGCTTCTTGCAAGATGGTTCCCGTATTGGCGAGACGGCCGGACGGCGATTCATACACGGCGCCTGACGTGCGCGTACGGGGCGCGGACGCGTCGTGTGTCAGATCGGGCGCTTCAGAATAGACGAAGCCGTGATGCGCCGCAATAGCGCTCACGAGGGTCGAAAACGCGCCGTCGCGGTCCATCTTTTTCATTGCGCAAGCGTGTTGAAAGCCGTGCGTATCCGCATGACGAACTCCTTGCATGTCTTGTGAGCTAGTTCGTCTTTGCGTGCCGATTGGTTACACGACGGGAAACAGAAAAAGAAAAACCCGTCTGTAACCGAACGCGGACTCGCGACGAATTCACCCGTATCCGACGCTTCATCACGGGGACCGACATGCAAACGACACTCACGCAGACGCGCGAAACCGCGCAACGCATTCCGCCCATTCATCCGCTCTGGCTGCGCATCACGCATTGGCTCAACGCGTTCGCCGCGCTGATCTTGATGCTTTCGGGCTGGCGCATCTACGACGCTTCGCCGGTGTTTCCAGGCATCGTCATTCCGACGTCGATCACGCTCGGCGGATGGCTCGGCGGGGCATTGCAATGGCATTTCGCCGCGATGTGGCTGCTGGTCTTCAACGGCATCGTGTATCTCGCGCTCAATCTCGCGAGCGGCCGCTTTCTTGCAAAGTTCTTTCCGCTCTCGCCGCGCGCCGTCCTGCACGATCTGATCGCGGCGCTCACCGGCAAGCTTTCGCACGCGGACCTTCGTCAATACAACGCGGTGCAGAAGCTCGCTTATCTCTTCGTCGTGATCGATCTGATCGTGCTCGTCCTGTCCGGTCTCGCGATCTGGAAGTCGGTGCAGTTTCCGTTGCTGCGCGAAATGATGGGCGGCTATGACCGCGCGCGCGTCGTGCATTTCTGCGCGATGGCGTTGATGGCTGCGTTCGTGGTCGTGCATGTCGCGATGGTCGCGCTCGTGCCGCGTTCGCTGCTCACCATGCTGCGCGGCCGCTGATCGGGAGACTCGCGATGAACACGAACGACAGAAAGATCATGAAGCTCGACCGCGCCTCGATACTCGCGGACGCGCGCCGCGAACTCGACATGCCTTCGCGGCGTCTCTTCGGCAAGCGCATGCTGACGCTCGGCGGCCTGTCGCTGTTGACCGGCTGCTCCATCACCGATGAAGACTCGGTCAACACGTTCCTGACCGCCGTCTCGCGCCTGAACGATCGCGCGCAGGCGCTGCTCTTCGACCCGAAGCGTCTCGCGCCCACTTATACCGAAGCGCAGCTCACGCGACCGTTTCCGTTCAACGCGTATTACGGCATCGACGACGTGCCGCATGTCGATGGCGGCGACTATCGGCTGAAGGTGAGCGGCCTCGTCACGGGCAAGCGTGTGTGGACCTTGCCCGAGCTGTATGCGCTGCCTCACGCGGAGCAGATCACGCGGCACATCTGCGTCGAAGGCTGGAGCGCGATAGGGCGATGGGGCGGCACGCCGTTCTCCGAGTTTCTGCGTCGCGTGGGCGCGGACACGACCGCGAAATACGTCGGCTTTCGCTGCGCGGACGACTACTACGAAAGCATCGACATGCCGACCGCGCTGCATCCGCAGACCTTGCTCACGTTCGAATACGACGGCGAGCGTCTGCCCGCGAAATACGGTTATCCGATGAAGCTGCGCATGCCGACCAAGCTCGGCTACAAGAACCCGAAGCACATCGTCGAGATGTTCGTCACCAATACGTATCCGGGCGGCTACTGGGTCGACCAGGGCTACAACTGGTTCGGCGGTTCCTGATCGCCGCACCGCATTTTTTGCTTTTCAACCCACGAAGGAGATGCACCATGAAGCGACTGATGACCGTAGTGTTTGCAACCATGATGGCGCTCGGCGCTTCGTCCGCGTTCGCGCAGGCGAGCGGCGCGATGTCCAACGACGCCATGTCTCACGATGCCATGAGCAAAAACAGCATGTCTCACGACTCGATGAGCAAGGACGCGATGTCGCACGACTCGATGAAGAAGAGCGACAAGATGAAGAAGAACAACGCGATGGGCATGGACCATCCGGCTTCGGGCGCGATGTCGCAGTAAAAGCGAAGGCCGGGTGCGCGCCCGGCCTTGCTTACCCGTGATTAATCGGCGAGGAATTCCTTGATCGCCGCCGCGATCTGCGCCGCGTGCGTTTCGAGCGCGAAGTGGCCCGTATCGAAGAAGCGCACGTCCGCGTTCGGGATGTCGCGCTTGAATGCTTCCGCGCCCGGCGGCAGGAAGAACGGATCGTTCTTGCCCCACACGGCGAGAAACTTCGGCCGATGCTCGCGGAAATACGCCTGAAACGCCGGATAAAGCGCGACGTTGTTGCGATAGTCGGCGAACAGATCGAGCTGCACTTCGTGCGCGCCGGGACGGTTCAGGTAGTAGTCGTCGAGCGAGTAACCATCGGGCGAAACCGCCGACGCATCGGGCACGCCGTGCGTGTATTGCCACTTCGTCGTGTCCTTCGTGAGCATCGCGCGCAACGCATCGCGATTCGTCTGCGTCGGCGTCTGCCAATACGCGCGGATCGGACTCCAGCCGTCGCTCAGTCCTTCCTCATAGGCATTGCCGTTTTGCGAAACGATCGCCGCGATGCGTTCCGGATGCTTCAGCG
The DNA here is from genome assembly GCF_023631165.1 of Caballeronia sp. AZ1_KS37. Classification (NCBI taxonomy): domain Bacteria; kingdom Pseudomonadati; phylum Pseudomonadota; class Betaproteobacteria; order Burkholderiales; family Burkholderiaceae; genus Caballeronia; species Caballeronia sp. AZ1_KS37. The sequence goes on from NZ_JALQDP010000048.1 coordinate 49,516, forward strand.
CGAGGCGGAAACCGGTCGGCGCACCGTAATCGAAGACGTAGACCGCATAGCGATCGAAGCCGACCCGTTCCGTGAAGCGGTCGATCACGCCGGCGATGTTATCGAACGTGTATGCGAAGCTGTCGCGGCTCGGCATGTCGGAGAGGCCGAAACCGGGAAGATCGGGCGCGACGATATGAAAGCGGTCGGCCAGGAGCGGAATCAGGTCGCGAAACATGTGGCTGGAACTGGGAAAGCCATGCAGCGAGAGCAGCTTCGGCGCGTCTGCCGGACCGGCTTCGCGATAGAACACGTTGAAACCGTCGACGTCGATATGGCGATGAGCAATGGTGGACATGGTTGTTTCTCCGCGAGTGAGGGCGTTCGTTCGTGTAACCGTTAAACGTCTGTGATGAAGGTTACTTATCGACTGGGTAACTTGTCAAGTGCGTTTTTAGCGGTTACGATGAAGTCATCCTAGAAACACCGCTGGACCGAAGAAATGGAATACCGCTCACTTCCCGCATTCTTCGTGGCTGACGCGCCCGGCCTCGACTTTCTCAACTCGGTTGCCACGCCGGTCGATGAACCCGTCGACTGGCTCGCCGACGGCGAAGGCTTTTTGTCATGGCTCGAACAGGCGAGCCTCGTGCCCGCCGACGTGCTTGCGCACATGCGTTCGCAAATCGCACCCGCCGAACTCGACGACGTTGCGGCGAAGGCGCGCGGCTTGCGCGAATGGTTCAGATCGTTCGTGCAGAAGAACAAGGGGCGGCCGCTTGCGGCTAAAGACCTGCGCGAACTGGAAGCGCTGAACACCGTGCTGAAGCGCGATGAACAACACGGCGCGATCGTCGCGGATGCGAGCGCTTCGAGCGGGCTTGCATTCGCGATGCAGCGCCGCTATCCGACGGCCGAGTCGCTGCTGATGCCGATTGTCGAGGCGCTCGCGAAACTCGTCTGCGAAGAGGATTTCGCCTACGTCAAAGCGTGCGAAGGTCCGACATGCACGCTGCTATTCGCCGATCACACGCGCGGTCACGCTCGCCGCTGGTGCAGCATGGCCAGTTGCGGGAACCGCGCGAAAGTCGCCGCGCATCGCGCGCGGCTCAGGGAAGGAAAGGGCGGTTGAGTTCTAATGGCGTGACGCGAGATCGAAGGTCCGGCCCCTGCTCGAGGTTACCGGACGCCGGGACAAGGTCGCGCACTCATTGTTCGCCGCAGGTCTGGAGCTCTGGTGTCGCGTGCGACGGTTCACTGGATCGGCGGCACCACGCCGAGCTTTTCGGCCAGCATTCTCTCGTAGACTCCGAAGTGCAGATCGACCTCTTCCTGCGTGACCACCGTCACGGAAATATTGATCTTCGTGGGCTGCAGGCCGAGGACCGTCGCGATCGCCACCTCCAGTTGCGGCGCACATAACCGGTCGTCGGCGAACGTGGTGCCGACGGCAATCTCGTAAGCAGATTCCTGCTGGAAGACGACTTCAACGAGCCGCGCACGCGCGCTCATGTTGCTGTCGATCGCCAGCCGGATGACCTCGACCGCCGTACGCATCGTCTCGGTCGGAAAACCCCTTGTCGAGCGCAGCCGGATTCGGTGCCGGCCCAGGGTCAGCCAATCGTATTCGAATTCCATGATGTCCTCGCATGGTCCGTCGGGAGCGTCGTGAAGATAGGGTGCGGGCATTCCAATTCAAGAGCGGAAAGTCGCAAAAATCCCCTTGAAATTTCCGCTCGGGATCCTATCTTGAATTCCGCTCAGGCAGTCGCGCCAGCAGTCCGGCGCGCTGCGTGTTTCGATTTGTTTGCCCGCAGCATGGCAGACGAACTGGAGCGCGTAGGCCGGTTCGTCTTCCTGCTGGTTTCAAGGAGGAAATGACCATGAGCGATCTCTACTTCGGGACCGACCTTTTCAGCGAGTTCGACCGTCTGCAACAGCAGATGGCGAGCCTCTTCGGCGGTTTCCCCTCCAGCATCCGTTCCGGGCGCTCGGGCGCCTTCCCGCAGGTCAACATCGGTTCGACCGACGACTCGATCGAGATCGTCGCGTTCGCGCCGGGTGTCGATCCGGCCAGCCTCGATGTATCGATCGACAAGGGGCTGCTGACCATCAGCGGCGAGCGCGGGAGCGCACAGCCGGAACCCGGCGACGACACGCGTACCTATGCGCAGGAGCGGTTCGTCGGCGCTTTCCGGCGCGTCATCGAACTGCCGCAGCACGCGGACCCGGACAAGGTCACTGCGCAGTACACCAATGGCTGCCTGACCGTGAGCATCGGCAAGCGGGAGACGTCGAAGCCGCGCGCCATCACGGTTCAATGAAACGCGTCGCAGAACGTAGGAGGACATCATGAACGACACGACCAAACTTGCCAGGAAAGACGACACGACGGTGGCTCGGCGCGACGACGAGCAGTCGCCACGCCGGATCACGCTGGCGCCGCCCGTCGACGTCTTCGAGGATAGCCAGGGCGTCACTCTGTGGGCGGATCTGCCCGGCGTGACGAAGGACCGGCTCGATGTGAAGGTCCACGACGGCAACCTGTACATCGAGGCCGAGGCGGTGGTGCCCACGCCGGCAGGACTGCGCCTGCAGCATGCGGAGATCCGCCAGCCTCATTTCGCGCGGGCGTTCTCGCTGGGGGCTGACTTCGACGCATCGAAAATCGATGCGAACCTGAAGAACGGCGTGCTGAAGCTGACGATACCGCGCCGCGACGAAGCCCGGCCGCGCCGAATCGAAGTGCGTACGAACTGAGGCCGGCGGGCGGGCAGCAACGACAGGAGAACGTGGGTGGCGGCCGTCTGCCGCCACCCTCCGACTGCGCAGACCCGGATGCGCACCGTCATCAAGGAGCGCTCGCGCGAACATACACGCGATTGCCGGCCATCGGCCAGGGCAGGCACCCAAGAAGCGCCTCTGTGGCGGGCGGAGATCGGGCGAGCCGGGCCGTTAGCTCAGTTGGTAGAGCAGCGGACTTTTAATCCGTTGGTCACTGGTTCGAATCCAGTACGGCCCATATCGGCATCACACGTCGCGGCTTTCGCCCAGGCAGGGCACGTTCTTTGCGCAGCAAGGGGCATTGCAAGGAGATCCCAGCATGACCCAGAAATCCGCCGATCCGCAAGACAACCCCAAATCGCACCCGACGTCGAACGCGGAAAAAGACCCCGCCGACTGGACCACAGGCGATGAGCCGATGACCGGCGCGCAGGCGTCTTACCTCAAAACGCTCTGCGAAGAAGCCAAGGAACCTTTCGACGAAACCCTGACGAAAGCCGACGCGTCCCGCCGCATCGACGAACTTCAGCAAAAGACGGGGCGCGGTAAATCAGGCTGACGGCACGCGTCCGAATCCGGCACGCGTGCCTAAATTTTCCGATTCTGCCGCCGTAAACGAGTCATGTCAGATCGTCTTCGGCCGGAAGAAGGCTTAACGAGCGCATGCGTGTCGACCTCATCACCCTTTACCTGTTAGCGATAGGAACGCTCCTCGCCAGCAGCGCGCTGACGCTCTGGGAGCGCCGGTCGTATCCGCGGCGCAGGCGCGAACTCGGCGTGCTCGCGGCCGGTTATGCGACGCTCGCGCTCGGCTGCGCCGCCGCGTCGATGCGGCACGGCGTGCCCGGCCTCCCCGGCGTCGTGGGGGCCGCGGTGTCGAATCTCATCATCGTCGGCGGGTATCTGCTCAATCTGCAAGGCGTCGCGCTCCTGAACGGACGCCGCTACGGCCGGTTCGCCGTCGGCATCCTGTCGATGCTCGCGCTCGCCTGGGCCATCGCGGGCAAGCGCGGCGAAGCGGTCATGTGGGCGTACATCAGCGCCATTCCCATTGCCGTGGTGTGCGGTCTGACTGCGCGCGAACTCCTCGGCACGCGGGATTCGAAATGGAAGCAGTCGCGCAACATCGCCGTGGCCGTCACGGGCGGCCACGCGCTCTTCTACGCATTCAGGGCCGCGATTCTGCCGTGGCTGGCGGCGTCGTTCGGACCGCAGTTGCTGGCGATCGCCGGTCAGGCGACGATGTATGAAGGCGTGCTCTATTCCGTCGTTCTGCCGATGACGCTCCTGCGCCTCGCGCGCGACGAAGCCCACGCCGATCTGCGACGCGAATCGCAGACCGATTACCTCACGGGTCTCGGCAACCGCCGATGGTTCTTCGAAGAAGGCGCACGCGTCATCCGCGAAAGCGACGCCTTTCCGCCGGCGTCGTGTCTCGCGCTCGACCTCGACCGCTTCAAGGCGATCAATGACCGCTTCGGCCACGAAGCCGGCGATGACGTACTGAAGTCGTTCGCGAAGATTCTGCGCAGCGTGCTCGGACGCGATGTGATCCTGGCGCGCATCGGCGGCGAAGAGTTTGCCGCGCTGTTGCCGGGGCACGAAAGCGCCCGCGCGAAAGACCTGGCCGAAGCCGTCGTTCGCCGCTTCGCGCAGACCGTCACGCGCACGGCGGGCGGCGTGGAGATCGAGGCGACGGTGAGTATCGGCATGGCGCGCATCGGCACCGATGAAGACACGCTGGAAAAAGTGCTCGCTGCCGCGGATCGCGCGCTCTACAGCGCAAAATCGCGCGGCGGCAACCGGCTTGAAATCGCGCGAGCCGCGACGGCCCGCGCGAATCTCGACGATGCGCCGGACCGCCGTCTGACGGCACTCTGAGCGTTCATTCGCCTGGGTCGAGAAGCCCGTTGCAACACCCGGACGATCACCGGCTGCTCAAGAGCTTGTCGAAGTCACGATCGAGTCCGGCCAACGATGAATCGATCGTCTTGCGCTTCTCGGCCACCCATGCGTCCTGCTGCGCGATCTTCGCTCTTGCCGCAGTCAGCATGCGTGCCATCTCGGCCGGTTGAGGCCCGCCGACGGTACGCCGGTTATCGACGATAGCCGCCGGATTCAGCGTCGAACGAAATTCCTCTTCGCTCATCGGCAGCACGCCGTTGCCGTAGCCTTTGGTCGTTTCGGCGTAGATGCGCTGCGCCTGATCGTAGGGGAAATCGCTGGGCTTGATATCGTTCGCTCGCGCGTATTCCACGACCTCCGACGCGAAGTGGTGGCCCAATCGGAAAGGCAGCTTGTATTTGCGCATCAGCACGTCGGCGACTTCCTGCGATGCGGTCCAGTCGCTGTTCAGTTCCTCCAGCGCCCGGCCCTGATCGATCACCAAAGCCTTGAGAATGTCGTCCCATTTGCGCAGGACGGTGATAGCGCTGTTCACCATTTCCTTGTTGTCCCTGACTTCCTTCGCGTCCGGCATGCCGGGCGGCAGATTGTGTGCGCGAATGACCGGTCCCATCGCGAGCGTGATGGCAGTCGATGCATACGCGCGTGTCGAATTCAGCAGGCCCGGATTGCGCTTCTGAGGCATCGCGCTGGAAACGTAGGTGTTGTTGCCGCCTTCCTGAAGCAGAATCCACGGACGCGGCTGCGCATATTGCGTCATGACGTCCTCGATGAAACTGCCCGCATGAAGCGCGATGCTCGTCACGATCGAGCCGACTTCTACCGGATGATCGACCGCGGCGATTTGATGCGCGTCGTAGGCGTTGTCGACGATGTCGGCGAAGCCCAGATATTGCGCCATGCGAACGCGGTCCAGCGGCCAGCTCGTGCCGTTCAGCACCGTGGTTCCCATCGGGCACAGATCGATGCGTGCGTACGCTTCGCGGATGCGCTGCGCGTCGCGATCGAGGGCGGCAGCGTAACCGAGCAGATAATGCCCGTAGCTGTTCGGCTGGGCGGCGACGCCATTGGTGTAATTCGGCACGATGGTGCGCTCGTGCTTTTGCGCCAGCGTCACGAGCGTCGCGGATGTCTTGTTCAACTGTTCGGCGAGGCGCAGCATATCGTCGCGCAAGATGGCGGCGCGATACGTGGCATGCATGTCCTGGCTGGAGCGCCCGGCGTGCAGCAGCGTCACATCCATTCCTGCGGCTTGAATCAGCAGCGGCTCGAATGTGATGACGGTGGAAGGGCGCTTGCCGCCGGGTTGATTGCCGTCGTGAATCACTTTGGCGAGGCCTGCCGCGATGCCGGGCACCAACGCCTTGTCCAGCAACCCTTCCTGACTATTGATGACCGCGGTAGCCTTGTTGATTTCGCCGAGCCAGTAAAACTCGTCGCGGTTCGTCGTCTGCTGGGCGCTCGCGGGCAACGCATGGAGAAGAATCGCGAAAGCGAGCGGAATTACCTTCTTTCTGAGCATGGTCTCGATTGTCCTTGTCGCTGCAGTGACAGCGTTTGTTCGAATAGCCGTTGCGCCGATAGCGAAGAGCGCATTCTAAACGCGGGCCTTTTCATCCATCATCGCAATCGATGAAGCGGGTCATCGCGGTGTCTCCTCGATCTCGCAAGCGCGGCGGGGTCATCGATGCGAATCTGGAACCCGAGCTTTCGCGCCGCTTTCGATGGCGCGCGCCGCCGATGCGCGCTTCGTAAAGCTAAAATTGCGGTTTTAGCCCGGAATACGTGCATGTCCTTCGCCTCGCTTGGCCTGATCGGTCCGTTATTACGTAATCTGCAGGACCTCGAATATCGGACACCTACGCCGGTGCAGGCGAAGGCGATTCCTGCCGTGCTCGGCGGCAAGGACGTCATGGCTGCGGCGCAGACCGGCACTGGCAAGACGGCGGGTTTTGCGCTGCCGCTGTTGCAACGGCTGGTGCAGCACGGTCCGCCGGTGTCCAGCAACCGGGCGCGCGTTCTGGTGCTGGTGCCTACGCGTGAGCTGGCAGAACAGGTGCTGCAGAGTTTCATCGAATACGGCAAAGGCCTCGACTTGCGATATCTGGCCGCCTACGGCGGTGTGAGCATCAATCCGCAGATGATGAAGTTGCGCAAGGGCGTCGATGTGCTCGTCGCCACGCCGGGCCGTTTGCTGGATCTCAATCGGCAGAACGCGGTGCAGTTCGATCAAGTGCAGACGCTCGTGCTGGACGAAGCCGACCGCATGCTCGATCTCGGCTTTGCGCGCGAACTCAACGCTGTCTTTGCGGCGTTGCCGACCGAGCGCCAGACGCTGCTGTTCTCCGCCACCTTCACCGACGATATCCGCGCGATGGCGGCGGGCATTCTGCGCGGGCCGGTCAATATCAGCGTCAGTCCGCCCAATGCGACGGCCAGCAAGATCAGGCAGTGGGTCGTGCCGGTGGACAAGAGAAACAAGCCTGATCTCTTCATGCATCTCGTGGCCGAGAACAACTGGGAACACGCGCTGGTGTTCGTCAAAACCCGCAATGGCGTGGATTATCTGGCGGCGATGTTGGATGAAGCGGGATACGCCGTCGACACCATTCACGGCGACAAGCCGCAGCCCGCGCGCTTGCGTGCGCTCGAGCGCTTCAAGACGGGCGAAGTGAGCATGCTGGTCGCCACCGACGTAGCCGCGCGCGGGCTGGATATCGATGACTTGCCGCTGGTGATCAACGTCGATCTGCCGATCGTCGCGCAGGACTATGTGCACCGTATTGGCCGTACCGGACGCGCGGGCGCCAGCGGTGTGGCGATGTCCTTGGTGTGTGCCGATGAAGCGCCGCAACTGGCCGCGATCGAAGCGCTGATCCGGCAAACGCTGCCGCGTGAAGAAGAGCCGGGTTTCGAGGCCGAACACCGCGTGCCGCAAACCAGCGCGACGGGCCAGATCATCAAGAAACCCAAAAAGCCGAAGAAGCCCAAAGTCGCGCCGGCCGCGACGTCCCGCGTTGCGACCGCGGACAAAGGCATGATCTCGCCTGGCAGCAATCCTTTCGGCGTGCAGAAGCCACGCGGCAAATCCGCCGGCAAGCCAGCGGCGGGGTCGCGCAAGCCCGCTGGTAAATCCGCTGATGGGCGAAGCAAACGGCGACCCTGATCCGGTGTGAACCTCAGCGTGGCGATAAACGACCGCTAGTGGCCGAGAGCAATCAGCGAGACCCGTGCCATGGGACGGCGGTCGAGCGTGACGTCACGGATGCGCCGCGCCGCCACGATCCGCTCTTCTTTAGCCTTTCGAATCCGCTGAACAACCAGCCGTTTTCGAGTCTGATCGCCGGATCGCGGTGCTGACGCTTGCCTTACGCTGATGACGTCGATGGTCGGCTTCCCGAAAGCCGCATCGGACACATCAAGCGCGGTTCATCGCCGCGCCCGCATCCTTATCGGTAAGGTCATCGTGAAGCCCATTCTTTTCACCGCCGCGGCGAGCGCGGCGTTTTCCCTGTGTCTGTCCGCGTGCGGCGGATCGACTCCGTCGACGTCGGGCGGCGTATACATGGGCCCGGTCGCGAACGCATCGGTGACCGTGCACGAGATCGCGGCCGACGGCACCGTCGCCGACAAGGCTTCCGCCGTCGCCACGACCGGCAGCGACGGCACGTTCAAGCTGACGGGCACGCTGCGCTATCCGCTGCTCGTGCGCGTGAAGGGCGGCAGCTTCGAGGAAGAAGCGAACGGCACGGCGACGACGCTCACCGGCGAACTCGACGCGGTCTATCTGAGCGCGCCTTCGCAGATGGTCGTCTCCGCGTATTCGAACGCGATCGTCGCCGATGCGCGCGCCGCGGGCGGTCTTATCGCGGGCAATATCGCGGCGGCTATGTCGCGCGTGAACGCGTTCGCCGGCGATATCGACGTGCAGCAAACCATGCCGGCACTCGTCGCGGCCGGCACGGCGTCGACGGTCACGGACAGCGCGAAGATGGCGCTCGCCCTCGGCGCGGAGTCCGAAAGCCGCACGGCCCACGGCAGCAGCATCGAGGCGAGCACGCAGGACATCGTCGCGCAGGCGGCCAACGGCGACACGCTGACGTCGTGTCACGCGGGCGCGGGCAACATCGCGGAAGACGGCACGGTGAGCGCGCCGGGCGGCGGCAACTGCTCGATCACGACGGGCGCGGCGACGTACATGTCGAATCCGCGCAACCGCTCGGGCATCACGTCGGTCGCACAGATCGAGCCGGTGATGCCAGGCGCGGTGCAGACCGCGAAGGGCAGCGCGAGCACGTGCGGCGACCGCGTCGCGCTTCTGACCGATAACCTCGCGCTCTTCGATGGCCGCCGAAACGACGTGCAGGCGAAGCTCACCGGCAAGCTGACGAAGACCAACTGGTCGACGCTCAAGACGCCGAGCAGCTGGGGGCCGCTCGCCGGCCAGTACGGCGCGATCCAGGCGCCCGCCGGGTGCGCGGATATCGGCACGTTCCAGCGTGAACTGGTGATCGCGGTCGAGAATTACTGGGTCGATCAGAACATCAACTATTGCCACCACCATATTCCAGGCTGGCTGCCGTTCGACGATTCGTCGGACGCCGATCCGAAATATCGCAACTCGTCCAAGGGCAGCACGTCGGGCGGAAAGACCGATCCGGCGCAGACGTACGGCATGACATGCACGGCGCAGCGCAGCGGCGTCGACGGCTCGCAGGTCGTGCAGCGCAAGGGCGAAACGAACGCGGCCGCGCTCGAGCCGGCGCAGATTCAGTGGCACGGCGTCGACTGCTCCGACTTCACCGCGTGGGTCTACAACTTCGCGGGCTTGACCACGGACAATCGCGAAGTCGAAACCGGCATCACGACGCAGGCGTGCATGACGCCCGCGGGCGCCACGACGACGCCGAAATGGGCGGGCGTCAAGCAAATGGGCGTGTTGCTCGACATCAACCACGGCAATTTCGATGCGACGTCGAAGCTGCTGTTGCCGGGCGATCTGCTCTATATCACGCAGGCGCCGAAGAAGGTCAACGGCGTGACGGCGCCCGAAACGGCGACGTCGACGATCGCGTTGTCGCACGTCGTCACGTGGACGGGCAAGACGTGGTCGCAGTTGCGCAACGGGCCGGACGGCTGGCGCTACGATCCGGCGCACATCGGCGAGCCGGGTTCGCGTCTGGGCGGCGATCTCGCGTACATCCTCAACGACGACGACGTCGAGGCCGCGCTGAAGCGTCTCGATCCGTACATGATCATCGACAGCCATTACGCGGGTCCGGCGTATCGCCCGTTCTACGGCTGGTATCGCGGCAGCGTGTCGAACGCGCGACGCATCATCGATGCGGACGCGGCCCGCGCGAACCCCGAGCTCGCCGATCTGATCATCGAGCAACGTTCGACGCGCGCGGCCACGACGACCACGCTCGGCCAGATCGTGCTGGCGTCCAATCGCGGTCTCAAGAACGGCTACACGCTGCAGTACACGCAAGGCAGCAACGGCGCGATCGCGGACTGCGAACGCGTGGGCATCGCTAAATAAAGCGGCGTAAAAGCCGTCAAGCAACGGCGCGGCAAGACCACGGACAGTCGCCTCTTCGGCGCACTGCTGGACGTTTTTGGCCGCGCCGCTTCGGCTAGGCGAGGACGTCGCCGCGGCCGGATAGCGTGCGTTCGAGGCCGCCCTCACGAGCGACCCTGTGTACGCGCCAAGCTACGGACATTACTTCCCGTACATGTCGAAATCGAAGTACCGTGCTTCGATCTTGCGATAGGTTCCGTCGCGCAGCATTTCGGCGAGGGCGCCATTCAACGCCTCACGCAGTTCCGGATCCGATTTGCGCACGCCGGCGGCGTCGCCGTCGCCCATGATCTTCGCGTCATAGACCACATCGCCCGCGAATGCGAAACCCTTGCCCGCGGGCGTCGCCAGAAAACCCAGCTTGCCCTGCACGGCATCCATCAGCACCGCATCGACGCGGCCCGCCGTCAGATCGGCATACGCCTGGTCGTAGCTCGGATACGCGACCACTTCGACGCCGGACGATGCCCACTTTTCCCGCGCATAGGTTTCCTGCACCGTGCCTTGTTCGACGGCCACCCGCTTGCCGGCGAGCTTCGACGCGTCGGGCAGCAGATGCGCGCTCTCCTTGGCGATGAGGCGTGTCTGATTGCGGTACAGCCGGTCCGTGAAATCGATCTGCTCGCGGCGCTTCGCGTTCGCTGCCATCGATGACAGGATCACGTCGAACTTGCGCGCCTGCAGGCCGGGGATCAGGCCGTCGAAGCTGCTTTGCACCCAGACGCACTTCGCCTTGAGTTTCGCGCACAGTGCATTGCCGAGGTCGACGTCGAAGCCCACGACCTGACCGTCCTTCGCGACCGATTCGAACGGCGGATAGGTCGGGTCGACGCCGACGCGGATCGTGCTCCATTCCTTGGCCGATGCCATCGTGCTGACGGCCATCAGGGCGAGCGCGGCGGCGGTCAACATCGTCTTTGCGCGGGTGGTCTTCATTGGGGGCTCCGTGTGTGGGTGTCGTTTCGTCTGTCGTGGATGGATTCAACTGGGAAATTCGCCGCGTGCGAAGTCGTCGTCGAGCGCGATGGACTCGGCGATTTCATCGACCGTGACCGGCTTGATCGGCGCGCGGATGCGGTAGTAACCGACATCGCCGACCGCGCGCTCCTGCACCTGCGCGATCAGTTCGCCGACCGTCGTGCCGCACCATCGGCCCTGACACGGGCCCATGCCGCAGCGTGAGAATGCCTTCATCTGGTTGGGTCCCTGGCAGCCCAACGCCGCGATCGCGCGAATCTCGCCCGCGGTGACTTCCTCGCACCGGCACACGATCACGTCGTCGGCGGGACGGCGCAGCGCGGCGGGCGGCGCGTAGAGCGCATCGAGCAGCGGACGCACGGCGAGATGGCGTTTCATCGCAAGCCGCGCAGGACGGCTGCGTGCATCGCGCGCTGGCGCATCGAGCGCGCCGAGTTCGCGCGCGATATCGAGCGCCGCAAGCGTGCCCGCGTGCGCGGCGGCCTTCGCCCCGCCGATGCCCGCGCCATCGCCCGCGATCCACACGTTCTTCACGCTGCTGCGCCCGCGCGCATCGGTGCGAGGCCGCCAGCAGGCCGACGACGCATCCCATTCGTGCTCGCAAGCGAGCGCGCGCGACAGTTGCGTCGACGGAATCACGCCCTGATGCAGCAGCACGAGCGACGTGTCGATCGATCGGGACGCGCCTTGTTCATCGACGAAACGCACGCGTTCGACCCGTCCTTCGCCTTCGATCGAAAAAGCGCCAGCACGGCGATGCACCGGGATGCCCGCGCGCTTGACCGCGCGCATCATGCGCAGACCCTTGAGCAGATAGTCGGCGCCGGCGAGTGCGGGGAGCGCATGAGGCAGCGCGGCGCGCCAGGCATCGCGCGGTGTCGTGTCGATGATGGCCCGCACACGGCGTCCCGCATTCAGCAATTGCGATGCGAACAGCCACAAGAGCGGTCCGCAGCCGGCGAGCACGGCGTCTTGCGAGGGCGCCAATCCGGACGACTTCAGCAGCGTCTGCGCCGCGCCGACGCCCATCACGCCCGGCAAGGTCCAGCCGCGCACGGGCCACGGACGCTCCTGCGCGCCGGTCGCGACGAGCACCGCGCGCGCCGAAACGTCGAGCGTGCCGCCGGGCTCGCCGTCGTGCGCGCGGCGCGTGAGCATGGCGACGGCGCGGCCGTTTCCGGACTCGATCTGCCATACGACGCAGCGCGCGAGATGGGTCGCGCCGCTGGCCTCGAAAGCGTCGATCAGCGCGCGTCCCGCGAGATAGTCGTCGCCGAGCACGGATGCATCCGCGAGCGGAGACCGCGACGCGTTGCGATAGATCTGTCCGCCGGGCGCTTCGCCTTCGTCCGCGACTAACACCTCGAGGCCCGCGCGGCGCGCGACGATCGCCGCCGACATGCCCGCAGGCCCGGCGCCGATGATCAGCAGATCGCACTTCGACTGTGCCGGATGCCGTGTCATGCGAGTCTCGCCTTGCCGGGCATCGGACGCACACGCATGCCTTCGCGCACGCGCGTCATGCACGCCTGCACGTTCGGCACGCCGTCGATTTCGACCAGACAGTCGAAGCACACGCCCATCATGCAGAACGGTCCGCGCGGTGCGCCGCTGACCGGCGTGTTCCGGCACGCCAGCGTGCCGCTTTCCAGCAGCGCCGCCGCGACCGTGTAATGCGTCGGCACCTGCCGATGCGCGCCGTCGATGTCGATGCACACCAGCGGCGTCGACAGCGTGGCGAGGGATTCGAAGTGCGTGGGCATGTCTAATTCGAAAAGCGCGTGGCGACGAAAGGATGAAGAATCGCGGGCCGTGCGCCGCCCGCGATCCACGGTGCGATGACGTCCGCGTGCGCGGCGGCGAGCGTCACGCCGCTATGACAAATGGCGAGGAACGCGCCGGGATGCGCCGCCGATTCCTCGTAGACCGGCAGTCCGTCCGGCGTCATGATGCGCAACGCGCCCCATGCCCGCACGATGCGCGCATGCGCGAGTGCCGGAAACGCGGTGCGTGCGCGCCGGGCAATATCGGCCATGACGGCGCGTGTCTGGCCGTCGTCGAAGCCGACCTGCTCGGCGGAGTCGCCGAGGAGCACGGAGCCTTCGCGCGTCTGCCGCACGACCAGCGTCGGATAGTCGAGAAACGGCGCGAGCCGCTCGGTCACCATGATCTGACCGCGCAGAGGCGTGATCGGCGCGTTCATGCCGACCATCGGCGCGAGGCGCTTGTTGTCGAGGCCCGCGGCGAGCACGACGCGTCCGGCTTGCAGCATGCCGTGCGTCGTGTCGATCTCGAAGCGGCCCGCGCGAGGGCGAATCTCGCGCACCTCGCTATGCGGAAGATACGTGCCGCCGTGCGACGCAAAGGCCTGCTGCATGGCGCGCAGCGTGTAGAGCGGGCTCGCGTGGCCATCGTGCGGCGAATAGAGCGCGCCCGCAAGTTCGTCCGATGCCGAAGGCACACGCGCCTTGACCGCGTCGATGTCGAGCACTTCGTAGTCGAGCGATGCGTCCTGCGCATGAATCGATTGGAGCAGCTGCCGGCCGGCTTCGAGCTGCTCGGCCGTCTCGCACAACTCGATGCCGCCGGGCCGTTCGAATCCGGCGTCGATGCCCGTTTCGCGCTTCAATTGCGCGGCGAAAGCGCTCCAGCGCTCCGACGACTCGCGCGACCATTGCGCATACGGCAGGCATCGTCCGCCTTTGCCCTGCACCCAGACAAGGCCGAAATTGCCGCGCGCCGCGCGATGCGCGGAGTCGGCTCCGTCGCACACGGCAACGCGCCGGCCCGCACGCGCGAGCCCGTAGGCGATGGCCATGCCGACGAGTCCGCCGCCCGCGACCACGAGATCGAACAGGCGGCATGTGTTATGGGCGAGATCGACGTGCATGAATTGCGCTTTGTGCCTGCATTGATGTATCGAGACGCAACTTTCGGCGGATAAAAAACGCCCGTCAAATGCCGAATGATCGGTCATCTATAATTCAATGTTATGGAAATGTCCGAGCTCAAAATCCGGCAGATCGAAGCGTTTCGCGCGGTCATGCTTCGACACACCGTCACGCGCGCCGCCGAGTCGCTGCATATCTCGCAGCCCGCGGTGAGCCGTCTTATCGCCGATCTCGAAAGCCGCGTCGGTTTCGTGCTGTTCGAACGGCAGCAGGGGAGGCTTGCGCCCACGGCCGAAGCGCGCGTGCTGTTCGAGGAAGTGGAGCGCGCGTTCGTCGGACTGGACCGGATCACGCAGGCGGCCCACCAGATTCGCGCGATGCGACGCGGTTCGCTGCGCGTGGCAGGGTCGCCCGCCGTCGCGCTCGATCTGCTGCCGGCGGTGATCGCGCGTTTCGTCGAGCAGCATCCGGGCATCGACGTGAGTCTGCTCGCGCACAGTGCGACGACGGTGGTCGACAAGGTTGCGTCCGGCCAGTGCGACGTGGGCCTGACCGCCGAGGCTATCCCGCATCCGGCCGTGAAGAGCGAGCGGCTTCCGAACGCGGTGATGCGATGTATCGTGCCGCGCGGGCATCGCCTGGCGCGCCGTGCATCGTTGAGTCCCGACGACCTGCGCGGCGAGCCCTTCGTTTCGTTTCCGCACAGCTTTGACGCCCGCGCCGCGATCGACCGCGTCTTCGTGGAAGCGGGCGTGACACGCAATCTCCTGATCGAGGCGCAGTTATCGCAAGCGATCGTGGCGCTGGTCGCCAATCGAGCGGGAGTCGCGCTCATCGACCCGGTGACGGCGGCCTACGCACGGCAACGTGTGGCGGTGAAGCGTTTCGCGCCTGCCGTGCACGATCATTTTTATATCGTGACGAATGCCTCCCGGCCCGTTCCCGTTGTGGCCGACGCGTTTTGCGACGCCGTGCGGGAGGCCTTCGGACGGGTTGTCGCTGAGGTCTGACTTCATGCGGAACTCGCCCCGGTTTCATCCGTGATGGATGTCGAGACCCGCGCACGCTCATCACCGTGCAGCGACTGCCGCATCAGCCGCCAAGACGTCCGTAGCGAATCGAAACGTCAAGAATCTTAACGGTCCGCCGTTCCAACGTCTTGCAAAATCGCCCGAAGCCCCGCCCGACGGGGCTTCGGCGCATATGGCCCGGACCTTGCCTTATTGGCGGCTACACAACCCGGAGCCGCACATGATCGAACGAGGCCGAGCCGCCACGCTCACCCACACCGTCACATCCGCGGATCTCGCATCCGCCCACGCGCGCGACGCGTACGAGCGCTACCCCGACGTGCTGTCCACGCCCGCGCTCCTGTCGCTGATCGAGCGCGCTTCTGCCGATGTGCTGCGCGACGCCATCGGTGACGGGCAACTGTCCGTCGGCGTGACGACGCATCTCAACCATCTCGCGCCGACGCCGCTCGGCGCCGAAGTATCCGCGACCGCGACCTTCCGCGACATCGACGGCGCGCTGTACTGGTTCGACATCGTCGCCACCGATGCGGGCGGGCCGATCGGCACCGCGAGCCACGCGCGGGCGATCGTCGAGCGGTCCGCGATCGAAGCACGCGCCGCCAAACGCCGCCGCGCCGAATAACGCCAACACGACAGAGGACCACACATGAACGTAGCAGTTCATTCGCCGGCGCGCGGCGTCTACTTCGACGAAGCGTTCGAGACGCTCCCGCTCGACGAAGTGCGGCGTCATCAGGATGCGTTATGGGCGTCTCACTGGCCGTATCTGCGCGCGATGTCCGCGTTCTATCGCACGAAGCTCGAGCGCTGGGCCGGCCGCGACGACATCACGCTCGACACGCTGCAGGAGATGCCCTTCACCGAGAAGGACGACTTGCGCGTAAGCCAGGAGAACGCGTCGCCGTATGGCGATTACGTCGCGTGCACGGAGAGCGGCATCGCGCGGCTGCATCGTACGTCGGGGACGACGGGACGGCCGCTGATCCTCGCCAACAGCGCGCGCGATGCCGCGGATATCGCCCGCGTCGGCGCGCGCTCGATGTGGGCGGCGGGACTGCGCCCGGAGCATCGCGTCGTGCACTGCCTCAACTACTGCATGTGGACGGGCGGCTTCACCGATCACACGATTCTCGAAGCCGCCGGCGCGACCGTCGTGCCGTTCGGCGTCGGCAACACGCGGCTTCTGATCGATTCGATCCTGAATCTCGGCATCGACGCGATTTCGTGCACGCCGTCTTATCCGGCGCTGATCGAGCAGGTGCTGCGCGAGACCGGCGGCCCCGCGCCGCGCGATCTCGGGCTGAAGCTCGGGCTTTTCGGCGGCGAGGCCGGTCTCGACAATCCGGAGTTGCGCGCCGCGATGGAGGAGAAGTGGGGCTTCGCGGTGCGCAATGCGAACTTCGGCCTTTCGGAAGTGCTGAGCATTCTCGGCGGGCAAACGGACTGGACGACCGATCTGCTGTATCACGCGGCGGACGTGGTGTTCGCCGAGATCATCGATCCGCACACGCTCGCGCGTCTGCCGATCGAAGCCGGCACGACGGGCGAACTCGTCTGCACGCATCTGCGCAAGCAGTGCCAGCCGCTCGTGCGTTATCGCACGCGCGACGTCGTCACGGTGACGGCCACCGACGCCGGCCCCGATGGCCGCAGCGCCTGGCGCTTTCGCGTGACGGGCCGCACCGACGACATGTTCAACGTGCGTGGCGTCAACGTGTTCCCGGGCGCGGTGCGGCTCGCGGTCGAGGCGTTGCCGCAATGGGCGTCGGGCATGTTTCGCATCGTGCTGAAAGGGCCGGGGCCATACGACCGCATCGCGATGACGGTCGAGGCCGCGAACGGCTTGCCCGTCGCACGCTGGAACGATGCCGCCGCGCGCATCGAGGCGGCCGTGCGCGAACGCATCGGCGCGAGCGCGGCTGTGACCATCGTCCCGTTCGAGCACTTTCCGCGCACCGAAGGCAAGACACGCTGGATCGACAGGGAGCCCGCATGAGCTACGTCAGGACACGCACGGAAGGACCGCTTCGGGTGGTGACGCTCGACCGCCCGGAGCGCATGAACGCGATCGGCGGCGCGCTGCTCGACGATCTGCACGAGGCGCTGCAAGAAGCGAACGACGACCCCTCGTGCCGCGTCATCGTGCTGACGGGCGCGGGCCGCGCGTTCTGCGCGGGCGACGATCTCAAGGAGTTCGGCGAGCAGAGCGCGACTGACGCAAGCATTCGTCTGCATATCGAGCGCATTCAGCGCATCACGCGCGATCTGATGTTCAACGCGAAGCCCGTCGTCGGCGCGGTGCATGGCTTTGCCGTCGGCGGCGGCTTCGAATGGATGCTCAATTGCGACATGGTCGTGGCGTCCGACGATCTCGTCGCGTTCTTTCCGGAGATGGCGTGGGGCCAGTTCGTCACGGGCGGCGTCACGCATTTGCTGCCGCAGGCGCTCGGCCATCAACGCGCAATGGAATTGTGGCTGCTCGGCGAGCGGCAAAGCGCGCAATCGCTGATGTCGATGGGACTCGTCAATCGCGTCGTGCCACGCGACGCCATGCTCGATACGTCGATCGCGCTGGCCTCGCGCATCGCGGAGCAATCGCCGGGATCCATCGCGCGGCTGAAGCGCCTCGTCACCACGCAATTGAGCGAATCGCTCGCACGGAGTCTCGAACTCGAGTTCGACGCGACGATCGACGCCTTCGCCGATCCCGACGCCGCCGAACGCGTCAAGCAGTTCGCCACGAGAAAGGAGCGCGCGCAATGAACCCCAAAGCCTTGACGTTCGATTACTTCGGCACGCTCGTCGATGTGGATCGCGGCGGCACGCTCGGCATCGCGGAAGTGTTGCGGCGTCTGTCGATCGAGACCGGCGACGCGATGTTCGACATCTATCTCGACTGGGATATTCGCAATGTGCGGCTGTATCGCGGGCAGGCGTATGCGCGTTACCGCGACGTGGCGGGCGAGGCGCTCGCCGCCGTGCTCGATGCGCGCTGGCCCGGCGCGCGCAAGGGCCACGCGCTGGACGAGCTGACCGACCTGTTTCTCGCGCATCTCGTCGAGGCGTCGCCCGCGCATGAGGACGCCGAGCCGTTTCTCGACTGGGCGGCGTCGCGCTATCCGCTGATGCCGATCACCAACATGGACAGCGACCTGTGGCGGCGCACGCAGCTCACCCGCTACTTCGAGCATGTGACGACGGCCGAGATGGCGCAGGCGTACAAGCCGTCCGAGGCGATCTTCAGGCTGGCGCTCGACCGCCTCGCGCTGCCGGCGCATGACGTGTTGCACTGCTCGCTCGCGAGCTGGGCCGACATCGACGGCGCGAAGCCGCTCGGCATGGCGGTCGCATGGATCAATCGCGGCGCGGACACGCTCGGCGCGTGGCAGCCGCGCCCGGATTTCGAGTTCGACACCTTGTCGCCGGTACGGGACCTTCTTGAGAATCTGACACTCACTGCGACGGGAGAATCACGATGAAACCGATGAAGACGGCAATCACGTTCATTGCATGCGCGGCGATGCTATGCGGCGCGGCGCATGCGCAGGAAGTCGTGAAGATCGGCGTGGCCGGCCCGCTGACCGGCAGTGCGGCGTCGAGCGGCAAGGACGACGAGCGGGGCGTGCGACTCGCCATCGACGAATTGAACGCGAAGGGCTTCGCAATCGCCGGCAAGCCGGTGAAATTCGAGCTGATTTCGATGGACGATCAGGGCGATCCGAAGGTCGGTGTGAACGTCGCTCAGAAGCTCGTCGACGATGGCGTGTCGGCGGTCATCGGCCATTACAACTCGGGCGTGAGCATTCCGGCGGCGCGCATTTACAACGACGCCAAAGTCGTGATGATGACGGGCGCCTCTTCGAACCCGGATCTCACGCATCTCGGCTATCCGTACGTGTTCCGCCTCGCCACCAACGACAACGTGATGGGCGGGCGCATGGCGGTCTATGCGTCGAAAGTGCTGGGCGCGCAACGCGCCGCCGTCATCGACGACCGCACCGCCTACGGCACGGGCGTCGCGGACGTGTTCATCAAGACAGCGCAGAAGGAAGGCTTGCAGATCGTCGCGCGCGAGTACAGCACCGACAAGGCGACCGACTTCAAGGCCATTCTCACGCAGATCAAATCGCGCAATCCGCAGGTCGTGTTCTACGGCGGCTATTACGCGCAGGCCGCGACGCTCGCGCGGCAAATGAGCGAGCTCGGCCTGAGCGCGACGCTCGTCGGCGGCGACGGCATCTGTTCGCCCGAATTCGACAAGCTCTCGGCGGGCGTCGCGGACAAGCGCATGTTCTGCGCGCAAGGCGGCGCGCCGCTCGACACGCTGCCCGGGGGCAAGACCTTCCGCGCGAAGTTCAGGAATGCGTTCAGCGCCGATGTCGATACCTACGCGCCCGCGTTCTATGCGGCGACGCTCGTCGTCGCGGATGCGATGCGCAAGGCGGGATCGGCGAAACCGGAGGTATTCGTGAAGGCGCTGCGCGATCAGTCGTTCGACAGCATTCTGGGCCCCGTCAAGTTCGATTCCAACGGCGACTGGATCGATGCGCCTGTCACGGTGTACCGGCTGAACAGCGGGGCGCTCACGGCGATCGCACAGAAGGACTGAGCGCGCGATGCCGCGATGCGCGGGGCGGCGGGATTTTGTCCTGTTACATTCGAAGCCGTTGACCCACCGCATCGCAGGTAGATATGGCCACCGTCGCGCTCGATCCCAGCATCGCCACACTCGAGAGCGCGCTCGCGTCGCCCAGATGGCGCGATGCGCGCCGCCTGGCCGCGCGCGAGGCCGGCGCGTGCATCTTCACGCTCGATCGCAGTGGCCATGTGCTCGAACCGCTCGCGCACATTGGCGATGCCGCGCTCGATGCCTTCCTCGCGCGCTGTCCTTCGTCGGGCCTCGCCGCGCTCGCCGAAGCCGCCACCGTTTCATCGGACGGCCGCTGCGTGACGCTGGCGCTGCAGGACGCCGATGCATCGATCGCGCAGGCGTTCGCGCTGCGTGTCGATGCGCATGGCCGTCGGGTTTTTCTCGTCGCGTTGCGCTGGCGGAAGGCGGCGAATGAAGCGGCGGATGAAGCGACGAATGAAGCGACCCCCGCGCCCTGGATCACGCTGCTCGGCGCGACGCTCGACGTGCTGCTGCAAAGCGCGTTCGACCTGGCCGCCTACGACACGCTCGTCGAGGAACAGCGCGCGATCATCGATCATATCGGCGATGGGCTGATGGTCATCGGACAGGGCCAAGTGTTGCGCCACGTCAATTCGGTCGCGGGACGCATTCTGGGCATCGATCCGCGGACGAGCATCGGCAAGACGCTGAACGAAGTGATCGATTTCGAGCCGATCGTCGGGCCGATCTATCGGACAGGTGTGGGTTACGTCGATCGCGAGCTCATCATCGATTCGCCCGCGCGCCACTTGCACCTGCTCGATACCGCTATCCCGATCAAGAATCGTTGCGGCGAAGTCGTGTCGGTGGTGAACACGTTTCGCGAGATGCGGCGCGTGCGCAAGATGGCGGGGCGCTACGCGGGCAATCACGCACGCTTTACCTTCGACAACGTGATCGGCTCCAACGCGGGCCTCAAGCGCGCGGTCGATGCAGCGAAGAAGGCGGCGCGCGGCGCGTCGAACGTGTTGTTGTCCGGCGAAAGCGGCGTCGGCAAGGAAGTGTTCGCGCAGGCGATCCACAATGCGAGCGCGCGCGCCGCGCTGCCGTTCATCGCGATCAATTGCGCGGCGCTGCCCCATGCGCTGATCGAAAGCGAGCTCTTCGGCCACGCGCCCGGCAGCTTTACCGGGGCGGCGCGGGAAGGCCGTCCGGGCAAGTTCGAATCGGCGGACGGCGGCACGGTGTTCCTCGACGAAATCTCGGAGTTGCCCATCGACGTGCAGGCGAAACTCTTGCGCGTGCTGCAGGAGCGCGAAGTCACGCGCATCGGCGACACGCGCGGCATTCCCGTCGACGTGCGCATCATCTGCGCGAGCAATCGCGATCTCGCTTCGATGGTGCTCGCGAAGACGTTTCGCGAGGATCTGTACTATCGCTGCAATGTCATCGAGATCATGATCGCGCCGCTGCGGGAGCGTCGCGAGGACATCCGCGCGATGGCCGCGTTCTTCCTCGATCGATATTGCGCGCGCATGCACAAGCCGAGGCCCGAAATCGCGGAGCGGGCACTGCGGCAACTCGAAGCGCATGACTGGCCGGGCAATGTGCGCGAAATCGAGAATCTCGTCGAGAAGATCGTCAACTTCAACGAAGGCGAGCCTGTCGCGGATGTATCGGCGTTTTTGGGCGGCGCATCGGTTCCGCCGGCGCGCGATGGGTCGGCCGAGCATCATGGCGAGCCGGTGTCGCTGAAGGAGGCGGAGCGCCTCGCCATCGAAAGTGCGTTGAAGGCGTGCCACCTCAATGTGACGCATTGCGCCAAGCTCCTGCAGGTGTCGAAGCCCGCGCTCTACGCAAAGATGAAGCGGCACGGCATTCGCGTCGAACGGTCGATTCGTCAACTGGGTTGAGCGGGCGGGCTTTTCACGGCAATCAAATGGTGCGCTGCGATTGCCCCTCTGCCAGATCGGCGGCGAAGTCGCGATAGGCGTGCAGGGGACGGCCCAAAATGCCGACAAGGCGCTCGGCATCGCCGAGTTCGGGCACCATCCCGTCGCTGACGTAACGCTCGGCCATCAGGCGCATCTCGTACGCCATCCACTTTGGCATGAAGCTCGCCAGATTCTGCTCGAAGCCAGTCGGGTCGTCGCCACCATAGCCAACGGGACGACCGAGCACGTCGGTCCAGATGGCGGCGAGTTGGGGGCCGGTCAGCGTGTCAGGCCCGACAAGGTTGATGACCTCCAGTGGAAGGTGAGCGGCCGCCTCGTCCCGACGGATCAGTTCGAGGGCCGCGACCTCCGCAATGTCGCGGGTGTTCACCATTGCGACGCCCTTCGTTCCGATAGGCATCGGGTAGACGCCGTGCTCGATGACCACGTCCTTGATCATCAGTTCGTTATCCATGAAGTACGCGGGCCGCAGGATAGTGGCGCTGAAGCCCATCGCCTCGATCATATGCTCCGCACCGGACTTGACGGCGAAATGCGGCACATTGACGAAGCGCTCTGCGTGCATCACCGACAGATACACGACGCGTTCGACGCCGGACTCGCGGGCGATATTCAGCGCGATCAGCGCCTGCGTGAATTCATCGCCCGAGACCGCGTTGAGCAAGAACAATGTGCGCACGCCGGCGAACGCGCGGCGAAGTGAGTCGATGTCGAGCATTTCGCCCTGCACGACACTCACGGCGCTGGGAAAGTCGGCCTTCGACGGATCCCGCACGAGTACGCGCACGTCGGCATTGCGACGCACGAGCTGGTCGACGACCTGGCGGCCGACACGGCCGGTGGCGCCGGTAACGAGAATAGTCATGGTGTTGCTCCTTGAGCGTGGTTGGGATGGCTCAAAGGTACGTGATCCAAATCTGGTCCGGAAGATGCTATAAAGAGACGACGTGTCTCACCAATGGAACGCTGGAATAGCGCGAATGGATCTTCTTGCACTTGCTGATTTCAACCTCGTCGCTCGTTACGGAAGCTTCGGCGAGGCCGCTCGCGCCGCGGGTCGTCCGAAGGCGACGCTTTCGCGAAGGGTGAGCGAACTCGAAAGCGACCTTCAAATCCGGCTTCTCGAACGGGGACCGCGAGGCGTAAAGCTCACGCAGGAAGGACTGGCGCTCCATGAGCGCACCGGTGCGCTTCTCGCCGAGCTCAGCGCCAGTGCCGCAGCGATAGCATCGAGCAGCGAGCAGCCTCGCGGCCGCTTGCGAATCAGCGCACCCGCGCTTTTCTCGCAAATCGCCATGGGAAAACTGGTCGCCTCGTTCGCGCTGAAGTGGCCGGAGGTTCGATTGGAAGTCACGACGGAAGATCGCCCGGTCGACATGATCGAAGAAGGTTATGACCTGGTTATACGGGTCAACCCGGCTCCCGACGAGAATCTGGTTGGACGGATCATCCTGCACGACCGGCTCGTCGTCGTGGCGAAGCCCGGACTGGAGCCGCCCGAGGGAAAAGCGCGCGTGCCGGCAGTCATCCGTGGAGCGGCCGATCAAACGTCGTTCTGGGATGTCACCGGCGCCGAGGGGAGAAAGCGCATATTCGTCGAGCCATTCGCCACACTGTCATCGCTCGTCATGGTGCGCGACACGGTCCGGCTTGGCGTTGGGATCGCGTGCCTGCCGCTGTCGCTCGTCAGCCGCGATATCGCCGCCGGTCGACTTTCACAGTGGGGCGAGCTGGACGGGTCCGACATCGCGCTGTGGGCGCTTTACCCTTCAAGGCGCTTTCTGAGCGCGCGCGTGTCCGCTTTCCTGAATCACCTCAAAGCATCGTTTCCCTCCGGCGCTCCGGAGGAATTGGCGGCGTTGATCGACGGGTAGGAGCGTCAGCCGATGCGCTGATACGAGGGTCTCGCCGTTGCGTTCGTCTTCGAGCCGGCCGCAACAAGCTGCGCTGCGGTGAATCGCGCTCGGACGCTTCGCCCTCAAGCCTTTGCCCACGCTGCCGATAACAAACGCATGGTGGCGTCAGCGACGCAAGTGGATGATTATCGGTGCCGGACGACGGCGCGGCAGGATAGGAGTATGTCGGGGTTGCCCAACACATCGCGGGAGATTACGGAAGGCGCAACGATCGGCGTGGCTATCGTGGGCCGCGATGCGCGCGGCGGTCTGATCGTCAGGACCTGCAACGACGCGTTCATGCGCATGACGGACGCCTCGCGAGCGGACACGCCCGCGCTTCCCCTCGCGGTCGATGCCATGATGCCGGCCGAGGCGCATCCGATCCTCATCGAAAAGTTGAAGGCGTGCTTCGACGGCCAGACGCACACGCATCGATTCATCGACGGCGCGCGTTCGTGGCGTCTCACGCTCGAACCGCTCAGGGGGCCGGGCGCGCTTGAAGCCGTGCACGAAGTCATGATTTCGTGCATCGACGATGCGCCGAAGAAGCCGCTCACGCGCGAAGTCGAATTCGACGCGTCGCGCTTTCGCGCGGTCGTGGACTCGGCGTACGACGCGATCGTGAGCATCGACGAGCGGCACGAGATCACGCTGTTCAATCGGGCCGCCGAGAATCTGTTCGGCTATACATCGGCAGAAGCGCTCGGGAGGCGCATCGAGATGTTGCTGCCAGAGCGCGCGCGTGCGCATCACGCGGACAACGTGCGGCAGTTCGCGAATTCGCCGATGACGAACCTGCGCGCGATGACCGCGCCGCGCATGGACGAAAGCAACAGCGTTTTCGGGCGGCATCGCGACGGCACCATCATTCCGGTGGAAATCGCCATCTCCAAGATCGACGTGGGCGGCGTGGTCGAGTTCACCGCGGTCATTCGCGACATCACCGAGCGCGCGCGGCTCATGGAACTGCTGAAGCAACAGGCCGTCACCGATGCGCTCACCGGTCTGCCGAACCGACGCGAGTTCATCGACTTCGTCGAAAAGCTGCTCGCGACCGACGAGATCCTGTCCGTCTTCATTCTCGACATCGATTTCTTCAAGGCGATCAACGATAACTACGGCCACGATATCGGCGATGAAGTGCTGCGCGTGCTCGCGAATGTCGGAAAGTCGATCCCGCTCGAATCCATGCTGTTCGCGCGCTGGGGCGGCGAGGAGTTCGTCGCGGCGCTGCCGGGCGCGGACGCGAGTGCCGCGCCGCGGATCGCGGACGCCTTGCGCCAGCGTCTGGAGCGGCAGGATGTCGAGCATGTCTGGCGCGTCAAGGCGATTCCTTTCACCGTGAGCATCGGCGTGGTGACACGCGAGCCCGGCGAGCGCGACGTGGATGCGCTCATGCGGCGCGCGGACCGGGCGTTGTATCACGCGAAGGCGGCGGGGCGTAACCGTGTCGAGGTCAGATGAACGCGGGCAGAAGCCCGGCCTGCACGAAGCGCGGGACCGCGCTCAATCCGTGAACAGCGCCTTGCGGATGATCGCGTGCACGCCCCAGTTGCCATCGACGACTTGCGTGACGCCGAAGTCCACCGCCACCGACATCAGCGAGATGGCTTCGTCTTCGGTGAGTCCCTTGGTGGACATCAGAAACCGCCGCGTCTTGATGAAGGCATCGCGCATGGCCTGATCCAGCGTGGACTTCTGATAGACCTCGCTTTGCGCGCTGGTGCCGAACTCGGCCAGATAGTCGGGATGGCTGAAGCCGTGCAGCACCCATTCATCGGCGGTTTCGACGAGCGGATACGTGAGGTCCGCGAACGACTGCGAGGCAAGCGTGTGCTTCTTGTGCAGGATCAGTTCGAAGTCGCCGGTGAGCGAGCATTCGATGGCCGTGCCGCACAACTCGGAATCGCCCTGCGACGCGTGCGGGTCGCCGATCGACAAGAGCGCCCCGGCCACGCCGACCGGCAGAAACACGCTCGCACCGGGACCGACGCGCCAGTTGTCGAGATTGCCGCCGAAGGCCGAAGGCGGAATCGAATCGATCAGACCGTTCTGCTGCGGCGCCACGCCGATCACGCCGAAGTGCGGTCGCACGGGAATGGTCACGTTCTTCAGCACGTCGTGATTCTCGACGACGCTCGCGTGATCCACCGGCACGCCCGGATAATCGATGATCGGATGCAGCACGCCGAAAGGATCGCGCTGCGGCGTCCAGCGGTAGTTGTAGACGGCGCGCGCATAGGCGCTGTCGTCGCGCGCTTCGTCCGTGTGAATCTCGTAGATGGTCACGACTTCGCGCGGCTTCGGTTCGGTGAGCAGTTCGCGATAGTGAAAGCCCCACCACGCCGCGACGTTGCTGCCGAACGCGCGGCCGTGGAACTTCGGGTTCCGGCAGCGGCGCGGATGAATATCGACGATGCGCACTTCCAGGACATCGCCCGGTTCCGCACCTGTCACCGCAATCGGCCCGGTGCAGATATGCACGCCGAAGCCTTCGCCCGCGCCGCGTCCATAGATGGAGGCGTTCATCGGGCCCGCGCCGCGACGGTCCACGTTCTTGCGTTCGGCTGTCCAGTGGAACACGCTCTCCGCGCCGGGATCGCCCGCGATCATGCGGTCCCAGTCATCCGACGCATGCTGCGTGAGCGTTTCGACCGTCACCGTATCGCCGCTCGCGACTTCGAGCACGGGCTTGAGATCGTGGCTGAAATAGCCCCAGTGCACCGTGTTCGCCGTTGCCCGCAGCAAATGATGCCGCGGCCTGCCGCCCGTCCGCGCAGGCCGCGCTTGCACGGCATCGCTTTCGTCGCGCACGGCGACGAGCGTGTCGCCCGTCTCTTCACTGCGCGCCTGCGCGATCAGACTCGCGGCGTTCACCGGCAGCCCGCGCGATAGCGAATGCACGAGATGGCGCGCGAGTTCCAGGTTCGCTTCGTGCCGGAACGTGCGCGGCGATGCGCCATAACGCTCGCGGAACACGCGGCTGAAGTGGGCCGGATCGTTGAAGCCCCAGCGAAAGCAGATGTCGGATATGGAGACTTTCTCCGAGAGCGGATCGGCCAGTTCCGCGCGGCAGCGTTCGAGGCGGCGCGAGCGCACATACGTCGAGAAACTCTGTCCGGCGAGTTCGAACAGCTTCTGCACGTAACGCGGCGACACGCGTTCGTCTTTGGCGAGCGAGGCCACGCTCAGGGTCGAATCGGCGAGATGCGTTTCGATGAAGCGGCACAGTCGCGCGAACAACGCCGACTGCGGCGGCGTCAGCCCGTTGAACGAACCTTTGCGTTCCTGTCCGGCGAGACAGGCCACGAGCATTTCGGCGAGCGCGAGTTCGGTGGGACGCAACTCCTCCGCGCTCAGCGTTTCGAGGCTTTCCACGACCGAACGCAGAAAGCCCGAGAAGATGTGGCCGATGCCCGTCGTGCCCGGCAACAAGGCCACGCGCAGCGAGAGCGGCGAAATGAGACGCGCGTTGATGGCGCTCCTGGGCGCCCGCACGATGAACGCGCGAAAGCGTCCCGCGAAAACCAGCGACGCGCTCTGGCCCGGCGCGGCATAGACGATGTCATGCGGGCTCACGCGCTCGCGCAGACCATCGGCGACGAGCGTGGCGTCGCCATCGATCAGCAGCGCGAGCATGAGACTGTCCGCGTGATCCGCGCTCATCTGCAGCGTCTGCGCGGCCGAGGCGATGGTCGTGAACTCGATCCCGCCCGCCGATACGCGCGATGTCAGCGTGCCGTGCAAACCGCGTTCGCCGCCTTCGATCTTGCCGCGCCATCCGAGACGTGCGAGCGCCGCGTTCCATTCATGCCGGCGCTCGAACTCGGGATACGACTCGGTGGTGAAGCGCGACAGGTTCAACGAAAAACTCCACGATAGGCGAAGCAGCAAGCGCTTTTCAAAAGCAACCTTCGCGCCATCGCGATGCTTACGGCGACGGGTGCATCGCGTATCGAAGACAGTGCATACATGCGCCATCGCGGCGCACGTCTGCACTTGCGCGCATCACGCGACGCGCGGCCTCATGCGTTCTTGGACGAGCGTGCACGCCAATACCAGCAGTTGTGCGCAGCCAGTCAAGTTCGCGGGATTTCGGTCGCCTACGCTCTGGGCATCGCAAGTCAATCGTCATCAGCCGTCAGGAGCGTATCGATGCAAAGGAATCTCATGGGCCGTTTATCTCGCGCAGGACTTGGCGCGCTGTGCGCGGTGTTGTTCGCCTTCGCGGGGCAGGCGCACGCCGCCGCGCCCGCCGAATGCAGCGCGTTGCAGGCGAAGTACCCGCAGTTCAAGGGCAAGACACTCACCAATGCGATCAATCCGCATACGCCGGGCTATGAAGCGCTCGACCCGAACGATCCGAGCAAGTACATCGGCTTCGATATCGATCTGGGCGAGTTGATCGCGCAATGCCTCGGCTTCACGATGGCCTACAAGCCCGTGACCTTCGCCGCGCTGCTCACGACCTTGCAGGGCGGTCAGGCCGATATCGTCATCTCCGATATCTACGCGACCGAGGAGCGCGCCAAGGCCGCCGACTTCATCACGTACTCGAAGGTGTTCGACGGCGTACTCGTCGCCAAGGGCAATCCGAAGAAGATCACCGGCATCAACACGTCGATGTGCGGCACGACAGCCGCCGAAAACACGGGCTATGTGGAAGTGCCGCTGATTCAGGCACTGGCGCCGCAATGCAAGGCGGCCGGCAAGCCCGAAGCCACCGTGCAGCTCTACGACAACAACGCCAACTGCATCCAGGCCATTCTCGCGGGCCGCGCGGATACGTACATCAACGACGTGAACACGGTCGACCAGGCGGTGAAGGCGTATCCGGACAAGCTGGAGAAAGCGACCGCCGTGACCTTGCCGTACTTCGTGGGCATCGGCGTGCCGAAGGACAAGCCCGATTTCCGCGATGCCGTGATGGCCGCGCTCGTCGCCATTCAGAAGAGCGGCGCGCAGTCCGAACTGCTGAAGAAGTGGGGCCTCGGCGTCGAGAATCTCGCGACGCCGCAACTCGTCGTTGCCAAGTAAGCGCAGAAGCATCGGCATATGGACCTGTTCCTTCACTATCTCGGCCTGCCTTATCTGCTCGACGGCATCCGCTTCACGATCACCGTCACCTTGCTCGGACTCGCGGGCGGGCTCGTGCTGGGACTCGTCCTTGCCGCCATGCAACTGAGCCGAATCGGACCGCTCGCGGCCATCGCGCGCGGCTATACGGTGATTTTTCGCGGCACGCCGCTGATTCTGCAACTCGTGTTCGCCTACGACGCCCTGCCGCATATCGGCATCAAGCTGAGCGCCATCGGCGCGGCGGGCCTCGCGCTCGCCGCGAACGAAGCGCCGTTCATCGCGGAGATATTCCGCTCGGGCGTGCTCGGCGTGGATCGCGGACAGACGCTCGCGGGGCAGGCGCTCGGCATGACGCCTTCCGTGCTGATGCGCCGGATCATCGCGCCGCAGGCCCTTCGCTCGATGATTCCCGCGCTCGGCAACGAAACCGTCAGCGCGTTGAAGAACTCTTCGCTGGCTTCGGTCATCTCGGTGGGCGAGCTGACCTTGCGCAGCACGCAGCTTGCTTCGTCGACGTTCGACTTCTTTTCGATCTTCTTTGCGTCGGGTCTCTTGTATTTGTGTCTGACGGGCGCGATCGCCGCCATTCAGCTGATGATCGAACGCGCGCTCGATCTGGACCGCGCCAGCTCGCGCGGCGGCTTCTGGGGACGACGCCGGAGCACGCCCGTATCGACGAAGCCCGCAGGCCCGACCGATCTGCCGCCGGTCTTCGTCCCGGCTCGCGTGACACCCGGCGACCGCGCACGCCGCTACGACGCGCTGTCTCGCAACGGCACCGCCGTGCAGATCAATGGCGTACACAAGCGCTACGGCGAGCAGCCGGTGCTCAATGGCTTCGATCTCGACATCCGCTCGGGCGAAGTCGTCGCGTTGCTCGGACCGAGCGGCTCGGGCAAGAGCACGCTGCTTCGCTGCATCAATCATCTGGAACAGTGGGAACAAGGCGAGATACGCGTGGGCGGACGGCGCCTGGGCTTTCGCGATGACGGGCGGCGCATGAATCCGCGCGAGCTTGCGAAGGAGCGCGCGAGTCTCGGCGTCGCCATGGTGTTCCAGCAGTTCAATCTTTTCGGCCATCTGACGGCGCGCGAGAACATTGCATTGCCGCTCGTCTGGGTGCACGGCGCGACGCTCGCCGATGCCAACCGACGCGCGGATGCCCTGCTCGAACGCGTGGGCCTCGCGCATCGCGCCGATGCGTTGCCGCGTCATCTGTCGGGCGGCCAGCAACAACGCGTGGCGATTGCGCGTGCGCTCGCGCCGAATCCGCGCGTGCTGCTGCTCGACGAGCCGACTTCCGCGCTCGATCCGGAACTCGTGGGCGAAGTGCTCGAAGTGATCCGCCGCCTCGCGCTCGACGATGGCCTGACGATGATCATTTCGACGCATCAGTTGCGCTTCGCCGATGAAGTGGCCGACCGCGTCGTGTTCCTGAGCGGCGGCAGCGTCGTGGAGGACGGACCCGCGCATCAGGTCTTGACGCGGCCGCATCATCCGTTGACGGCGCGCTTTCTCAACGTGATGGGCGCGGGGAGCACGCTCGAAACCGTGCACTGAATCGCATCGATAACACAGCCACTCGCCGAGGACGAATCAATGAAGCATTACACGCTGCCCGTTTCATCATCCACCGTGCATTGGGGATACTTCAGCAAACGGGTAGAACCGCGCCTCACGCTCAAGTCGGGCGACCGCGCCACCATCGAAACGCTGACGCATCACGCGAACGACGACCACGAGCGCATGATCGCGGGCGATCCGGGCGCGCAGAGCGTGTTCGAATGGACGCGCGAGCACAAGGCCGTTTCGCGGCGCGGCGCGGGTCCGACCGAAGGACCGTTCCGCCTCGGCGCTGGCGAAGGCGTGGGCGTGCATCTGCTCACCGGTCCGGTGGCGATCGAAGGCGCCGAACCCGGCGACGTGCTCGAAGTTCGCATCCTCGACGTCAGGCCGCGGCCGAGTTGCAGCGCGTGTCATGCGGGCAAGTGCTTCGGCTCGAACGTGGCCGCGTCGTGGGGCTTTCAGTATCACGATCTGATCGAGGAGCCGAAGCCGCGCGAAGTGGTGACCATCTTCGAACTCGATACTTCCGGCGAGCCGTATGCGCGCGCGGTCTACAACTATGTGTGGACGCCGCAGACCGACCCGGATGGCATCGTGCACGCGACGATCGATTATCCCGGCGTGCAGGTGGATCACCGGCTCGTGACGAAGCGCGAAAACATCTTGCCGGATATCCGCGTGCCGGCGCGACTGCATTTCGGCACCATGGGCGTCGCGCCCGCCGAAGCGGACTATGTCAGTTCGATTCCGCCGAGCTACACGGGCGGCAACATCGACGACTGGCGCATCGGCCGGGGCGCGACCATGTATTACCCGGTCGCGGTCGAAGGCGCGCTTTTCTCGGTGGGCGACCCGCATGCCGCGCAGGGCGACAGCGAACTGGGCGGCACCGCTATCGAAACATCGTTGACGGGGGACTTCGAATTCATCCTGCACAAGAAAGCGGATCTCGAAGGCACGCTCCTCGAAGGGCTCACGCATCCGCTGCTCGAAACGGATCAGCAATGGTCGGTGTACGGCTTCACGTTCCCCAACTATCTGGCCGAACTCGGGACGAACGCGCAAGTGGAAGTGGCGCAGCATGCGAGCCTCGACAAAGCCATGCGCGATGCCTTTCGCAAGCTGCGCCGCTTTCTGATGACGGTGCACGGCTTGAGCGAAGACGAAGCCATTGCGCTGATGTCGGTGGCGGCGGACTTCGGCGTGACGCAGGTGGTCGACGCGAATTGGGGCGTACACGGTTCGATCCGCAAGGAAGTGTTCAAGAACTACAAGAAGCGTTGATCGACGCGAATCAAGACATCGATCCATAGCCTGTCAATCAGCGCGCACGCGCGCGTCGCTTGCATGACTGAAGCGAGCCGCCTGTCCATCCATCCATAACGTTCACGAAACCCTCGCCAAGGGAATGCCGGGTCGCGTCCGTTCGTATCGGCGGGCGAGAAGAGGGCATCGCCTGCACTTCGGCGATGCGCGTCGCGCACCAATGTGTTTCGTCGCCTTACGTGCGTTTTTGTCCGTCCGTGTCGCTTCGGAACAGAACGGACATGCGCTCAGGCACGCCGCGCCAAGTATCGCCCGATGGCGGCCAAGCGCGGGAAATCGGAACGGAAGCCGCTAAAGGGTAGGCGTTCCTAATCGACGCACGCGAAGGATAACCCTCATGCGACCCGCCAAAGTGCCTGCCACTGTCATTACCGGTTTCCTTGGAGCCGGCAAGACCACGCTCGTGAATCACCTGCTCGAATCCACGCGGCCGATGCAGATCGGCATCGTCGTGAACGAATTCGGCGAAGTCGGTATCGACGGGCAGTTGATCGTCGCCGATGAACGCGCCGTGATCGAGATCAACAACGGCTGCGTCTGCTGCACGGTCCGCACCGATCTCGTCGCCAGCGTGCGCGACATGTTGATGCGCTTCGGCGATCGCCTCGCGCGTCTCATCATCGAAACGTCGGGCCTCGCCGATCCCGCGCCGGTGCTGCAGACCTTTCTCGCCGATCCCGACGTGCGCGAGCGCGTGGAACTGGAATCGGTCGTCGCCGTGGTCGATGCAATGCACGCGCAATCCCAGCTACATGACGACATCGCGCGGGAGCAAGTGGTGTTCGCGGACCGCATCGTCATCAACAAGACCGATCTCGTTTCGACCGATGCCGTCGATGCGCTCGTCGCCGGGATTAGCCGGCTCAATCCCACTGCACGCATCGAGTACGCGCAGCATTCGAGGATCGACGCCCATGCGCTTTTCGGCACGCGGAGCTTTTCGGTCGACAACCTGCTCGCCATCGAGCCGAATCTGCTCGACGAAGACGGCCACGATCACGAACACGACGACAGCATTGCATCGTGCGCGATCGTGGTGCCCGGCGGCATCGATGCGACGCGTTTCAACCGCTGGATCAATCAGCTCGTGCAAACGCAAGGCACACAACTTCTGCGCATGAAAGGCGTGCTCAACATGCACGACGAACCGCGACGCCTGCATTTCCATAGCGTGCATATGTTGCTCGACACCACGTTCGGCCGTGCGTGGATGCGCGACGAAACACGAGAGAGCCGTTTCGTGATGATCGGCCGCAACATCGACGCCGCGCGAATGCGCGACGGCCTTCTGAGTTGCATGAACTGAAGCCTTCATTCATTTCTTCTTCAAGGAGCTACGCATGAAAAAGCCAGAGGCATACACGGTGAGCATCGGCGTATTGGCGGTCGTCGATACATGGCTCACCGGCACGATCTTTCCGGTTCCGGTTTGGGTGACGTTCATCGCGTGGGCGTCGTTCTTCGTGCTCGGCGGCGGGCGCGCGGGCTTCGTCAAGAGCGTGGCGTCGAATCTCACGGGACTCGTCATCGCTTCGCTTACCTTGCTCTGCATTGCGACGACGAGCGGCGGCGCGATCGCGGTGGCCGTGCTGGTTGGCATCGGCAGCGCGGCGATGGTTCAGGCGTCGAAGATCAAATTGCTCGATGTGTTGCCCGCGATCGTCTGGGGCTTCGCCTCGACGGTCGGCACGATGGTCGCAACGGGCAAGGCGATCACCACGGCGGGCATCGGCAATCCTGCGCTGGTCGCGGCCGCCGCGCTCGTTACCGGCGCAGTGTTCGGCTTCGTCTCGGAAGTGGTCGGCGAAGCCCTGCAATTCAGACGCGAGCATCGGCTCGGATAAGACCGTTTCCATTCAAGCGGAGCACAACATGAAGCTGCAACATCATCTCGGCGGCATCGAAAATCTGGGGCCGGTCAGCACTGAAAAGCGCGTATTCGTCGAGCCGTGGGAGAAGCGCATCTTCGGCATTCATACGGTGATGATGGCGGAGAGCGCGCATCTGTCGGACACGCCGCATCGCTATCCGGTCGATACGCTGCCCACCGCCTTCAAGAGCAACTGGACCTGGGCCTCGCTGCGCACCGGCGCCGAAGACATGCAGCCGTTCGAGTACTTCAAGTATCGCTACTACGAGAAATGGCTCGGCGGCATTGCGCAGTTTTTCGTCGATCAGGGGTATGTGTCGGCGGAGGAACTCGCTGAGAAAACCGCCCACTACAGCGCGCACCCGGACGCGCCTTTACCCGATCGCCCCAATGCCGAACTCGCGGCGCAGATCGACGCCTATTTGCAGCACGGCGACTCGGGCTATCACGCGCTCGACGGCGCGGCGCGCTTTCGAGCGGGCGATGCCGTGCGTATCGCCGATCCCGAAGCGGTGGACCACACGCGCTTGCCGGGGTATTTGCGCAACAAGACCGGCGTGGTGGATCTCGTCTATCCCGGCGCGTTCTCCTATTTCGTCTCGACGGGCGTGGACGGTATCGGCGCGCCGATGCCTGTGTATCGCGTTGCCTTCGACGCCGCGTCGATCTGGGGCGCCGGCAAAAGCGAGCCGAACACGACCATTTACGCCGACCTGTACGAAGCCTACGTGCAGGCCGCCGATTGAACTCGAACATAAGCCAACCCCGAGCGAACCCATGAGCCAACTCTTCGAATTTTCCGGCGACCGCGAAGCATCGAGCGCCGCCAAAGTGCGTGCGCTGGAAGCCTTGCTGATCGAAAAAGGCGTGATTGCCACCGACTCCGTCGATGTCGTGCTCAAGCACTTCGAGACGATGGCCGGCCCGTTCAACGGCGCGAAGATCGTCGCGCGCGCATGGGTCGATCCGGACTACGCGAGACGTCTCGTCGAAGACACGCCGAAGGCGATCGCCGAACTCTCGCTTCCGCTCGGCATGGCGGGCGCGGAAGGCGAGCATATGGCGGCGGTCGCAAACGACGCGAACGTGCATAACCTCATCATCTGCACGCTGTGTTCGTGTTATCCGTGGCCGGTGCTCGGCCTGCCGCCGTATTGGTACAAGGACCCTGTATTTCGCGCGCGCGGCGTGCGCGAACCGCGCGCCGTCCTGCAGGAATTCGGCGTACAGGTGCCCGCCGCGAAGGAGGTGAAGGTGTGGGACAGCAGCGCGCAGATTCGCTGGTTCGTGGTGCCCGAGCGCCCCGCGAACACGGAGCATCTGAGTGAGGAAGAACTCGCCGCGCTCGTTACGCCCGAGTCGATGATGGGCGTCGCACTCGTCGAAGCGCCCGCAGCCTGAGGAGCGTGCCATGTTCACGCGTTTCGAAGAATACGCTGCCGCGTCGATGCTCGGCGCACCAGATTCTCCGCCGCGTCTCGACGGCAAGCTGCTGTTCACCAATCGCTGGGAGCGCGATGTGTTCGGCCTCGCGCTCTCGCTATCGAAGGCGGGATGTTTCGAGTGGGAGGACTTTCGCCAGAGCCTGATCGCGTCCATCGCGAAGTGGGAAGCAATCGAATGCGCGAATCAGCCGCGCTGGGACTACTACGAGCGTTTTCTCGAAGCGCTGCTGAACGTGGTCGAGACGAGCGGCGTGCTGTCGCGCCGGGAGATCGAAGCGATCGTCGCGGCGCGCAGCCGCTAACATTTTTCCGACTCTTTTGGAGGTACTTCATGAATCAAGCTGTCCTGCATTCCACTGACACGTTCGAACCGATTCCACTGCGCGAACTGCTGCCGTGGACGATCTTCGGCGGATTGCTGATGCTGCTGGCGCTGTATTTCGTCGGCGCGGAGCAGGGTGCTACCGCCGTCTTTCAGGGCACCGCCATTCACGAGTTCGTGCATGACGGACGCCATCTGTTGGGCTTCCCCTGCCACTGACGAGGAGACGACGATGGTCGGCAAACTGTTGATGCGCGGCATGCTCGCGGGCCTCATCGCGGGACTGCTGGCGTTCTGCTTCGCGCGGGTGGCGGGCGAGCCGCAAGTCGAACGCGCGATCGCTTTCGAGGCCCATGAAGCGCACGAGCACGCTCACGCCGGCGATGCGCCCGAGCCTGAAATCGTCAGTCGTGAAACGCAAGCGGGCGTGGGCTTGCTGACGGGCGTACTCGCGTACGGCGCTGCATTCGGTGGGCTCTTCGCGTTGTGCTTCGCCTATGCGTGGGGACGCGCGGGAAGCATGGGCGCGCGGCCGCTTGCAGCATGGCTTGCGCTCGCGGCTTTCGCCGCCCTAGTGGTGCTGCCGGCGCTGAAATATCCGGCGAATCCGCCTTCGGTGGGCGCGGCGGAAACCATCGGCGTGCGCACCGCGCTTTATTTTTTATGCATGGGGATTTCCGTCGCCATTACACTGCTGTCGATAGCTTTGCGCCAAGCCCTGTCGCGCAAATGGGGCGATGCCAACGCGACGCTCGCCGGTCTGCTGGCTTTCGCGATCATGGCCGCCGCGATGCTCGCGCTGTTGCCGGCTATCGACGAAGTGCCCGCCGAGTTTCCCGCCACGTTGCTGTGGCAATTCCGGGTGGCGTCGATCGGCATGCAGGCGATCATCTGGACGGTCATCGGCGCTGCGTTCGGCGTGGCGGCGGAGCGCATGGCGTTGCCCGGCGCTGCGCGCGTGCGTCGAGGCATGCCCATGAGCAAGTCTGTTCTCAGAGGATCCGGATATCCGCGATGAAACGCATCAAGGTCGGAATGCTCGTCTTTCCTGGATTTCAGCTGCTCGACATCGCCGGGCCGAAGGATGCGTTCGCCGAAGTCAAGGTGCTGAGTTCAGGCGAGTGCGAGTACGAAATGATGATGGTCGGCACGACGCGGGGCACGGTGCAATCGTCGAGCGGCCTGACTACCGTGCCGGATCGTACGATCTTCGATCCGTGCCCGGAGTTCGACACCATCATCGTGCCGGGCGGGCTCGGCATCTTCGACGCCTTCGACGATCCGGCGCTGAGCAACTGGCTGCGCGCGCAGCATCGGCAGTGCCGCCGCGTGTCCGCTATCTGCAACGGGTTGTTCGCCCTCGGCTCGGCGGGGCTGCTCGACAACAAACTGGTGACGACTCACTGGATGGACGTGCCCCGGCTCGCCAGCACTTTTCCGAAGGCGCGCATCGAGCCGGATCATATCTTCGTTCGCGACGGCAGCATCTACACGACGGCCGGTGTCACGGCGGGCATCGACCTCTCGCTCGCGATGATCGAAGACGACTTCGGCCGGCAAATGGCGCTCGATGTCGCCAAGTATCTGATCGTCTATCTGCGGCGCTCGGGCGGGCAGTCGCAGTTCAGCCCGCTGCTGGAAACGCAGGCTTCGCCGGGTTCGCAGACTATCGAAGTCCAGCAATTCATGCTGGATAACCTGCATGTGGATCATACGGTCGCGTCGCTCGCGGAACGCGTGCATATGAGCGCGCGCAATCTCTCGCGCATCTTCGCCAAGGATTGCGGCATCACGCCGATGACTTACCTCGCCAATGCGCGCATCGATGCCGCGCGGCGCTACCTGGAAGCCACGGACTTGCCGCTGAGAGTCATCGCACACCGATGCGGCTTCGAGGACACCGACAAATTCCGCCGCACCTTCCTGCGCCGTCTGCAGATCAGTCCGGTCGATTACCGCAACCGGTTCAGATCGATGAACAAGCAAGAGTCGCTCAGTGCGGTCTGAAGAGACTCGCCACGCGGGGATGATGCGCTGAGCGTGACTTTTCCGGCACTAAACGCGTGCATGGCCATGCACTTCTTCGGGGCTAAAGCGGCGCACTAAGACTTTAATTAAAGGTTAATTTTGGCGAGCCGTAAGAGGCGTAATAGATAGGTGCGCGAACACGATCGCCGGCGGCCATTCGCTGCCCTGTGAACGCCCGCCTGCATGACTCTTCTTGCACGTTTCCAAACGTCTCGCCCATGAAACGGAATCCTTTCTTCAAGCTGCTCGCGCGCTTGCGCGTGGGGCACAAGTTGCTGCTCATCTACCTGCTCGATCTCAGCGCGGTGATCTACATCAGCGGGATTCTGATTCACGAAAAGTATCTGGCGATCGATTTTTCGAACAAGGAGATTGTCGGCAACGCGTATGTTCACGAGGTCGAACATGGCATCACGTCCATCGCGATGGCGGGCGCGGGCAGACCGCCGACGGCGGCGCAGCTCGATGCCGAGATCGACAGGCTCGTTCGTGCCGAGCAGCAATACGGCGCGCAAATGGGAAGCGCGGAGCCGAGCAACGCGCTGCGGACCGCTCTGCAGACGATGGCGCACGAACGCGAAGTCGGGATCGCGTCGACGGACCAGGCGCTGACGGCCTCCCGCGATCTGATAACGCGCATCGGTAATCAGTCGAACCTGATTCTCGACCCGGATCTCGACAGCTACTACGCGATGTCGCTCTCGATCTTGCGCTATCCCGCGCTGCTGACCGCGGTGAACAGCATCGGCCGCCATCTGCACGACGGCGCTCACGCGCGCTCGCGAGAGGAAGTGCGTTCGCGTTATCTGGTCCTCGAAGGGCAACTCGACGGGGTCATGCAAGGTTTGCGGTCGGACTACGCCGAGGCGGGGGCTGCCAATCGTCAATTCGAGCGCACACTCAGCCCGTCGTTCGATCGAATGCGCATTGCCGTCGAGGCATTCAGGCATGCGGCGCGCGTGGTGGTGGACGACAACGTGGCGCCGGATGCAGCTGTGCTGATGATCGTCGACAGCGCGCAGCAAGCGCTCGTTCAAAGCGTAGACGGCCTCTGGCGCGATACCGGCGAGCAGCTAGACGGCCTGCTGCACGCACGCGTGCAAGCCCTGTTTTCGCGCATGTGGCTGCATTTGGGCACGGCGCTTTTCCTGCTCTGCGCCATCCTGACACTGGTTTATTGCGTCGCGCAGCAGATTTCGTCGCCGCTACGCAAACTCGCGCGCGTGATGGATGTGGTGCGCCGCACCGGCGATCACACGAAGCGCGCCGACTGGGACAGTCAGGACGAGATCGGCCAACTCGTGCGCGGCTTCAACGAAATGCTTGCGCAACTGGATCGCGAACGCGTCGTGCAGAAGGAATTGGCGGCGACCGCCCGCGCGTCGGCCGCGCAATCAGCGCTCGTGGAAGCCACGCCCGTGCCGATGGTCGTCACCGCCATTCCCGGCCACGAGGTATTGCACGCCAATGCGCCTGGACTCTTCTGGCTCAATGGGAGCAGCACCGACCCGTGGGCTCAGGGTCTCGACTCCGCGACCCGCGCGCGCTTCTTTCAGCAACTTTCCGACCGCGAAGCCATCGACGAATTCGAAGTTCACTGGAAAGCGACCTCGCAGCCGAGCTGGGCGATGCTGTCGGCGCGCCGTCTCGACTTCCAGGGACGCGACGCCATTCTCACCGCCTTCACGCCGATCAATCAGATCAAGCTCATGGAGCAGCGGCTGGAACTGTGGGGCAAGGTGTTCGAGGCATCGTCCGAGGCGATCGTCATCCTGAACGCCGAGGCGCGTCTGCTCACTGCGAATCCTTCGTTCTTTCGCGCAACCGGTTATCGGATGGACGACGTGGCGGGCAAGCCGCCGGCCTTCATCGACACGCAGGCGCAGGAAGACGAAAACGGTCCGCTGGGTAACCTCTTGCAACGCGTCGGGCGCAGCAGCACCTGGCACGGCGAAGCGCAAATAAGCCGCCGCGAGGGCGGTGATTATCCGGCGTGGCTCATGATCAGCGCGGTACACGACAAGCGCGGCACCGTATCGCATTACATCTGCACGCTGATCGACATCACGGACCGCAAGAAGAGCGAAGCGCGCATTCAGTTTCTCGCGCAGCATGACGTGCTCACCGAACTGCCCAACCGTGCACTCTTTGCCGCGAAACTCGGCGTTGCCATCGCAGCAGCGCAGCGAACGCGGCAGCGCGTCGCGGTGCTGTTCATCGATCTGGACCGCTTCAAGAACATCAACGATTCGCTCGGACATCACATCGGTGATGGCCTGTTGCGGTCCGTGTCGCGACGCCTGCTCAATGCGGTCGGCACCCACGACACCGTGAGCCGCCTGGGCGGAGACGAGTTCACGGTGCTGCTCAACGGAGTCGGTCACGCGAGCGAAGTGGCGCGCAGCATCGAACAGCGGCTGCTCCCGCTGCTTCGCGAAGCGCATGAAGTGAGCGGGCTGACACTGCAGGTTGCGAGCAGCATCGGCGTCGCACTATACCCGGATGATGGCGAAGACATCGATACGTTGATGCAGAACGCCGACGCCGCGATGTATCAGGCCAAGTCTGCCGGACGAAATCAGGTCAAGTTTTTCTCGGCCGACATGGCCGAACAGGCGAGGCATCGGCTCACGCTGGAAACGTGTTTGCGCACGGCCATCGAGTTCGGCGAGTTGCGGCTCGAGTGGCAGCCGTGCCTCGAAGCGCGGTCCGGTGCGCTCGCGAGCGTCGAAGGACTGCTGCGCTGGAAAAGCGCGGTACTGGGTGAAATCGGTCCGGCTGTGTTTATCCCGGTGGCGGAGGACACGCGCCTCATCGTTTCCATTGGCGCGTGGGTGATCGAGGAAGCGTGCCGGCAGCTTGCCGCCTGGCGCGACGAAGAGGGCCTCGAAATACGCGCGTCCGTCAACATTTCGGCGCTCCAGCTACGCGAGCCGGAGCTCGTTGCGGCGCTTGGCACGAGTCTGCTCGCGCATGGCGTGCCGCCGCATTGCCTGGAACTCGAAATCACCGAGACGGTTCTCATGGATGGCGCCGAACACTACGCGCAAGCCATTCACGCCATTCGCGGGCTAGGCGTCAAGCTCTCGCTCGACGACTTCGGCACCGGCTACTCGAGTCTCAGCTATCTGAACCGGTTTCCGCTCGACCGTCTGAAGATCGACCGCGCGTTCGTGCGAGACATGCTCGACGCATCTGCCGATCTTGCCATCGTCAAGGCGATCGTCGATCTCGGGCATGAGCTTGGTTTGCGCGTGGTGGCCGAAGGGGTGGAAACCGGCCATCAAGCGCAAGTGTTGCGCAAGATCGGCTGCGATGAGTTGCAAGGTTTCCTGTTCGCACCGGCGATCCCAGCCGAGGAATTGGTGCTGTGGAACAGGGCGCGGCAGGACGAGGCGCTCGATGCTTCGCCGGCTTGAGGTGAAGCATCGAGGCCGGCGCCCGTACAGCCGTCGAACTCTGCTGGAATGACGAGCGGGATTGAGCAAACGGCCGATTTGGCCGATCCCGCTCGAGGCAGCGCGCCCCCTTTACTTGCCTAATTTCTCAGCCTCGCTCGGCTCCTCTCTGGGGTTGTAGCGCGGCGTGGGCTGTGGCAGCAGAAAGAAGGCGATGGACAGCAATGCAATGGCCACGCCGATGCGGCACGCCGCGATCGCGACGGGAACTGCAGCGATCTGAACCAGCGTCGCAGCGCCGTAGCGGCGCGTCATCTGCTGGAGGAAATCCGGCGCGAGCCGTTCGTCCATCAGCCGGCGGCCTGGCATTGCATAGAACCACTTCGCCATCCAGGTGCAGGCGGTCAGGGCAAGACCGGCAACGAGGGTTACTGATGCGACGGGCTCGAAGCCCGTGCCGAGGTGAAAGCACCACACGCGGATCGGATAAGGAATGACGACGATCGCCAGCAGGAACAGGAGGTTGATTACGCCGAACCAGTGATCGCTCTTTGCATAAATGCGACCCGAATAATGGTGTTGCAGCCAGTAGGCTCCGATCACGACATAGCAGAGAACGAGCGCGAGATATTCGCGCCACTGCTCCGCCATGGCGCTTGCCAGGTCGCTGTAGTCATGCGTGCCCTCG
Organism: Caballeronia sp. AZ1_KS37; assembly: GCF_023631165.1. Classification (NCBI taxonomy): domain Bacteria; kingdom Pseudomonadati; phylum Pseudomonadota; class Betaproteobacteria; order Burkholderiales; family Burkholderiaceae; genus Caballeronia; species Caballeronia sp. AZ1_KS37. Next base: position 90,855 of record NZ_JALQDP010000048.1, read on the forward strand.
GGGGATCCGGGAACCTTGATCTCGACGATCAGCAGGGTCAGCGCGATCGCGAACACCGCGTCGCTGAATCCCTCGAAGCGGTCGAGTCCGCGCTCGGCACCATGCGTTTCCGTGTCGGCAGATTTACGCCTGTTACGTAGCATCATCTGAGTCCTTTCGCGCTCGGCAAGATCAGAGTCACCGGCCGAAAAACGGCAACGCTTTTCCTTTGCGTGCCGCCTTCATTGGCAGCCGACGAAGCACGGCCCGGACGACTTGCGCGTTCGCAAGGCTGACTCGAGCGCCGAACCCGTCTGACGCGGCCCCGCTACGACGGCGTCGCGGCGGAAGACTCGAAGCATTCGGTGTGCCGCCCACGCGTTCGCAAGCGGGGGTTGGGCATCACGATACCGGCCGACCAGACGAAGTTTGGCTTGAAAGGGGTCAAGTCGACCTTTGAACACGTCCGACGGGGGAACGCTCGCGTGCCGCGGCAGCGTGTCCGCAGCGCGTCCCGCGGTCGGCCAGACGAAAACCGGATGTCCGCCGCGATCCTCGACTCAAGTGCTTGCGGTTAGTGCCGTTAGCAGGGAGGACGCCGCGAATTGCCGCGACCACAACCATGCACACGGAATCTGCAATGAAAGTTTCTACTCGGCTGACACTGTTAGCCGTCACAGCGCTTATCGCTTTGCTCGCAGTCGGAGGATACAGCGTCTATAGCGAGCGACGCGCAATGCTCGATGCGAAACAGGCGGAGATAGTCAACCTGTTGAAAATGGCCGAGCACCTCGCTGAGTATTATCACAATCAGGAAGTTGCCGGTGCGATGACTACGGAGCAAGCGCAGTCCGCAACGAAGACCGCTTTGAACAGGATGAATCATTCCGATCAGAGTTACTTCTGGGCCCGCCTCCCGGATGGGACCTCGCTCGTTCATCGGAAACAGGAAAACATCGGCAAAATCCTGCTGGGCAAGGCGCCGGACGGACGGCCAGACACAGAGTTCTATCGCGAGATGCTCGCCAAGGAGCACATCCCCGTGGTGATGGTGGTCACCGCCCACCCATCGACCGGCGTCATGACAGGCAAGATGAACGGCATTGTCGAGTTCAAGCCTTGGGGCTGGTGGATCGGCACCGGATTCTTCACCGACGATATCAGCGCCACCATCCTGCATACGACGCTTCAGACTGCCGGCTTGATAGGCGTAGCGCTCTTGGTCATTGCTGCGTTGGCGTGGAAAATCATACGCAGCGTCACGGGAGCCCTCGGCGGAGAACCAGAGTTTGCCGCGCGCGTTGTTCGGGAGATTGCAGGCGGAGACCTCGGTTCGCCAACGCCCTTGAAGGACGGTGATGACCGCAGCCTTCTCGCGGCAGTCGAAAGCATGCGCCGTGGTCTGCAAGACATGGTTATCACGATCCGAACAAGTTCGGAATCCGTATCATCGGGCGCTGTTCAGATTGCGGCTGGCAATACCGACCTCTCGAGTCGCACAGAGCAGCAAGCGGCATCGCTGCAAGAAACCGCCGCGAGCATGGAGGAACTGACGGCGACGGTTAAGCAAAACTCGGAGAACGCCCAGCAAGCGAGCGGACTGGCGGACAATGCGAATGCGGTCGCCAACGAAGGAAGCGCCATCATCGGTCAGGTGATTCAGACGATGGATGGCATCGAGCAGAGCTCCGAAAAGATCGCCGAAATCATCGGGATTATCGAAGGCATCGCATTCCAGACCAACATCCTGGCGCTCAACGCTGCAGTCGAAGCAGCACGCGCCGGCGAGCAGGGCCGCGGCTTTGCCGTCGTTGCGAGCGAAGTGCGCAACCTTGCGCAGCGGTCATCGACGGCCGCCAGGGAGATCAAGGATCTCATCGAAACGTCAGGCGGAAGAGTCCAAGAAGGGACCGTACTCGTCGCACAGGCAGGCGAGACGATGAAGCGCGTGGGCACGGCGATCCAGCGAGTCACCGACATCATGGGCGAGATCGCGTCCGCATCCAACGAGCAAAGCCGTGGCATCGAGCAAGTGAATCAAGCTATCTCGCAGATGGACGAGGTGACGCAGCAGAACGCCGCGCTCGTTGAAGAGGCAGCGGCCGCGGCAGGTTCGATGGAGGACCAGGCGAAGCAACTGACCGCCGCCGTAGGCGTGTTTCGCACCGGTCAGACGCTCGCCGTCAAGCCAATCAGTCATCGCGCTCCTCAGACGCCGCGACCCGCACTCGCCGAAAAGAGCGGGACGACGCCGCGCGTGCCGAAGCCTTCGGGCGGGCAGAAGCCGGTTGCAGTCGCGGCGGCGGCTGACGGCGACTGGTCGACGTTCTGAGCGTGGCGGGCGGCCGATGCCTTGGCCTGAGTCGGCGGCGAAGGCTTGCGTCGAATTCGACGCGTTGTCTCGATCGGACGTCCTTGGGCTCGCTCAACACCGTCGTCTCGAAAGGCGGCCGTTGTAGTGAATCAATAGTGCGAAGCATCTTGCAGGGGCGATAGCCAATACTTGCGAGCGCTTCTTTGAATGAAGGAGAAGGAAAGGGTGGTAAATGCTCACACGCGTTTGTTGGTGGTCGATGACATGGCCACCATGCGCAATCTGATCCGAAAAATGCTGAGAGCGATTGGTTATACGACCATCGACGAAGCAGAGGACGGAGTGTCAGCGCTCGAAAAGTTGCGCACGCAACAGTTCGATCTCGTCATAACTGATTGGAACATGCCCAATATGGACGGGCTGACTCTCCTGCAGGAGATCCGCAAGTCCGATCTGGCCGAACTGCCGGTATTGATGGTGACCGCCGAAAAGCGGCGCGAGAACGTGCTCGCCGCGATCAACGCCGGTGCGAGCGGCTATATCGTGAAGCCGTTTTCAGAAGCCGCGCTCGCAGACAAGCTGGCTCAAATTGCGCCGCCTTTAGCCAGCGCCGCGCCGACAGGTAAGGACACATCCGGATTCGGCGCGATCTTCGAGAGAACCCTATGATGGCGCGAGCGCTCTGCTTGGTCGCTCGCAAGCGACACAAGAGGATTTTTTCGGCGTCTGCGAGAAGCGCTTGAGCGTAGTTTCTACATGAACGGCGGCGTAGACGGCAGGGCGCTGAGCATGGAGCGCGGCTGGTGGCCGGATGCTGACTCGCGTTTAATCGACTACGCGATGCGTCTGGCTGGCCGTCGCTGGGACTCACCATCCGCCTCGGTGCGCGCGTGAGGGCCGTGCCGATGCTGCGGATGTCGCGCTGAACCTGCATCGCGTGCGCCCACCCGAGCAGGTGCGCCCGCCGTTTGCATTCGACGATGGACCATGACCAGCCTCCGTGAGCCGGCCGTCAACGTTGTCCTTCATTCGCGCCAGTGGACGGCACGCCGGCCGGACTTGGAGGATCGCGTAATTCAGCGTCTTCGTTAGCGCGGTGGGGCGGGTTCTTGGGCTGTGCCGGACCGAGATCGGTGAGCCCGTCGAAATCGATCGGATTCTGAGGCGGCTTGCTGTTTTCCGTTCGTGCGGCGCACATGATCGGCTCCATCGTTGTCTTGATTTCTCAAGAACAGCAAACGGTGTTCCGGCCGTTTGGCATTCTTCGTGCTGCAGTCGATGTTGGGCGCCTCGAGGCGCTCACATTCACGTACCGATTGGAGCCGATCATGACCATTCCGCAGAACGAACCCGGCACTGACGTTGTCGATACCGACAAGACGAAGCAACCCGACACGAAGCCCGTCGAACCGAAACAGGATTTGCCGTTGACGGAGGCTGATGACGGCAACACTCGGACGCCGCCGAATCCATCGTGACCGGCAAGGGACCGGCCATTAGCAAGCGTCCAAAACGCCCGTTGCACGTCATTCCCGCACCAGGCGCGCTTCTCGATCAGCACCCAAAAACTCGATGCGGAAATCGTGATGGATGACCGCCCAATCGATCCGTTCGAGGTCGCATGACGCGATCGGCGCGGAGGCGCTACGGCGCATCACGCGTCTTCAAAACTCTCGCCGCGCTCGGCGATCAGCTTGCCCAGTTCGCGCGTCGATAAGACGCGTCGCATGGGATTGGTCGAGCCCGACTCATCATCCGCAAGATTCTCGATGATCGTGAGCAGCACCTTGCGCGCTGTCTTGATTTCGCGGTCAGTCAAACCCGTCACGCTGATCTCGTTAACTTCCTCGGCAAGCGGAACGAGCTGGTCTTTCAATGCGCGCCCTTCGGCGGTGAGGAACACATGCGTGTTCTTCTTGTTGTCCGGCCGCTGCTGACGCTCGACGAGTCCCAGCTTCTCCATCGCAGTGACGGCGGCGAAGGTCGTCGGCGCCATCACGCCGGCCTGTTCGCTCAATTCGCGCTGCGTCAGGCCGTCTTTCTCCCACAGAATGCGCAGGAAAGTCCAGTGCCCGAACGACACCGAGTGCTCGGCGAGCCGCATCTGCAGTGCGCGCACCATCGAGCGCGTGGCGTCCTTTACAAGGTGCGCGAGGCGATCGTTGGGCACCGATTCGTGCCAATGGCGCAGCATCTCCGCGGTCTCGCGGGGCGCGCCCTCCACAGCCTTCTTTCGTGTCATGGCGGTTCGTTCCCGAATGCAGTTGGTCTTCCCGACATCATAGCCGCGCAGCCGTCGCGCCCGCATCCGTTGCAAAGCGCGCAGAACTCCGTGCAAACCCGAACTTGTCCGCGCGCGCCGGTCTCCTTACCATAATGATTAGATATCGAATAAAAATAAGGTATGTCCGGGTCGCGGGAGGCATCTTTCTGCGCCAGGGCATCGTCCTCATGAGCATGGGAATCGGAGACGCTTTGTGGCCAAATCCACAGTCACGCAATTCATATCGGAATCGGACGCGGCGGCAGCGCGCGTAGAGGCCACGTATCACAAGGTCACCTGGCGGCTGATGTCGTTCATCTTCGTCTGCTGGGTGCTCAATTATCTGGATCGCGTGAACGTCAGCTTCGCGCAACTGCATCTGAAGCAGGATCTCGGTTTGTCCGACGCCGCTTACGGTCTCGGCGTGAGTCTGTTCTTCATCGGCTATATCCTGCTGGAAGTGCCGAGCACGCTGTGGCTCAAGAAGATCGGCGCACGCCTCACGATTTCCCGCATCATGATCCTGTGGGGCGGCATCTCGACCGCGATGGCCTTCATGACCACGCCGGCGCAGTTTTATATCGCGCGCATCCTGCTCGGCGCGGCGGAGGCCGGGTTCTGGCCCGGCATCATTCTCTATCTGACGTACTGGTACCCGGGCGCGCGGCGCGCGCGGATCACATCGCGCTTCCTGCTGGCGATTGCCGCGGCGGGCATCATCGGCGGGCCGCTCTCGGGCTGGATCCTGCATAACTTCGTCGACGTGCTCGGCTACAAGAACTGGCAGTGGCTCTTCTTTCTCGAAGGCCTGCCTGCGCTGCTGATGGGCATCGTCGCGTTCTTCTATCTCGTCGATCGCCCGCAAGACGCGCGCTGGCTCGACGAGGAACAGAAGAAGATCATCCTCGATGCGCTCGCCGCCGACCGCGCCGAGAAAAAGCCCGCCAAACATACGCGTCATCAGTTGCTGGCGGCGCTCAAGGATCCGCGCGTGTATATCCTCGCGGCGGGCTGGGGCACGGTGCCTTTGTGCGGCACGATCCTCAACTACTGGACGCCGACCATCATCCGTCAGGCGGGCGTGTCGGACGTGCTGAACGTCGGTTTGCTGTCCGCGCTGCCGTACATCATCGGCGCGCTCGGCATGTTCGCGGTCGCGCGCAGTTCCGACGTGACGCTGGAACGCCGCTGGCATTTCTTCCTGTGTACGGCGGTGGGCGCGCTGGGCGGCTTCCTGCTGCCCGTGCTGGCCGGCAATACGACAGCGGCCATCGTCTGTCTGGGCATGATCTCCATTTCGTACTTCGGCGCGGCCGCGATCATCTGGTCGATTCCACCGGCCTATCTCTCCGATGACGCCGCCGCCGCGGGCATCGGCGCGATCAGTTGCCTGGGGCAAGTCGGCGCGTTCTGCGGACCCATCGCGCTCGGCTGGATCAAGACGATGACGGGCAGTCTGGCCATCGGGCTATCGGCGATCGCGGCCATCGTCATGCTGGGCGGACTCGCCGTGCTGATCGGCGTGCCGGCCAACACGCTGCGCGAGCACGCGGAAAAGCATTCGTAAGCATCGATTCTCGCAGCAGCGGCGGCGCCTTCGTCATGAAGGCGCCGTTTTTTCTTGTAACGAGGTGACGCGCTTCAGGGAAAACCCGCTTGCCGATAAATGATTAGATATCTAATATAAACGTCATGGTGATCGACGCTGGGAAGGCTCGATCGAATGAGGCGACAAGCAGGGGAGCCGGTGCAATGAACGACGAACTGTCATTCAAGACGCTCGTGGTGACGAAGAAGGATCAGGTGGCGGAAGGCATCTTCCGTTTCGAGTTGCGTGACGGCGCAGGCGGCGAGCTGCCTGCGTTCACGGCCGGCGCGCATCTGACGGTGCGCGTGCCGAACGGCGCGAATCGCAGCTATTCGCTGTGCAATGATCCGGCCGAGACGGACCGCTATGTGATCGCGGTGAAGCGCGACGCGGCGGGTCGCGGCGGCTCGGTCAGCATGGCGGACGACCTCGCGCAAGGCGATCGCATCGACGTCTCGGAGCCGCGCAACGAATTCGTGCTCAACGAGCGCGCGCGCAGTTTCGTATTCGTTGCGGGCGGCATCGGCATCACGCCGATTCTCTCGATGATGCGTTATCTGAAGGCCATCGACGGCCCGCGTTTCAAGCTCATCTACGTCTCGCGCAGCCCCGAGACCACCGCTTTCATCGACGAACTGTCGGGCCCGGAATGGAAGCCGCATGTGGTCATTCATCACGACCACGGCGACCTCGCGCAAGCGTTCGATTTCTGGCCCGTGTTCGAGAAGCCCGCGAGCGGCGCTCATGTGTATTGCTGCGGCCCGCGCGCGTTGATGGACGGCGTGCGCGACATGACCGGGCACTGGCCGACCGGCAGCGTGCACTTCGAGAGCTTCGGCGTGGATCAGTCGCGCGCAGCCGACAACGCGCCTTTCAGCGTGAAGCTGGAACGCTCGGGCCGCTCTTTCGAGATTCCGAAGGACCGCTCGATTCTCGAAATCTTGCGGGACAACGGCATCCGCGCGCCGAGCTCGTGCGAAAGCGGCACTTGCGGATCGTGCCGTACGACGCTGTGCGCGGGCGAAGCGGATCATCGCGACATGGTGCTCGGCGAGGACGAGAAGCGCGATCAGATCATGATCTGCGTATCGCGTGCGAAGAGCGAAGAACTGGTGCTGGATCTCTGAAGAACATTCCCCACTGCATAGGTTGGTCAGGAGAAGCGTAAATGCTCACGCATGAAGAAAATGAATTGCTGTGCCGCGTCGAAGGCGATGCGCCGATGGGTCAGTTGATGCGCCGTCACTGGACGCCGGTGTGTCTCATCGAAGAAGTCAGCGAACCTGACGGGGCGCCGGTGAAGGCGCGTCTGTTCGGCGAGGATCTCGTCGTCTTCCGCGATACCGACGGCAATGTCGGCGTGATGGACGAGTACTGTCCGCATCGCCGGGTGTCGCTCGTCTATGGACGCAACGAAGATTGCGGTCTGCGCTGTCTCTATCACGGCTGGAAGATGGACGTGAAGGGCAATGTGATCGAGATGGTCTCGGAGCCTTCGTGCAGCGACATGACGAAGAAGGTCAAGCACAAGGCCTATGAAACGAAAGAGTGGGGCGGCTTCGTATGGGCTTACATGGGCCCGCAGGACGCCATTCCCGAGTTCGTGCCGCCGGCATGGGCGCCGACCGAAGACACGCGCGTGAGCATCGCCAAGGCGATCCTGCCGTGCAACTGGGCGCAGATTCTCGAAGGCGCGATCGATTCGGCGCACAGCTCCAGTCTGCACTCGTCGGACTTCGTGCCGGCGCGTGTGGGCGGCGCGGAAGCGACCTCCAAGAACTGGCTGCGTCCATCGACGGACAAGGCGCCGCGCCTCCAGGTGCATCGCACCGAATACGGCTTTCGCTATGCCGCGCTGCGCCGCCCGATACAGAACGCGGCTACGCATGACTACGTGCGCTCGACCGTGTTCGTCGCGCCGGCAACCGCGCTGATCCCGCCGAACAACCTCTACAACGTCGCGAACATCAACGTGCCCTGCGACGATCACAGCACGGCGTTCTACTTCATGGCGTGGGGCCATCCGGACAAGACGCCGGAAACCGAGACGTGGCGCAAGTTCCTGGGGCAGCAGGTCGGCATCGATCTCGACGAGTACTATCGGCCGCTGCGCAATCACGACAACCGTTTCTGGCAGGATCGCGAAGCCATGAAGGCCGGCAACTTCACCGGCATCAAGGGCTTCCCGAATCAGGACATCGCCATGTGGGTGACGATGGGCGCGATCGCGGATCGCACCGAAGAGCGCCTCGGCGCGAGCGATGTCGCCGTGGTCGAGTTCCGCCGCCGCATGCTCGATGCGCTCGAGGCGTTCAAGTCCGGCGAGGCGGCCATCGGGACCGGCGAGAAGGCCATTCCACGCAGCGTGTGCTCGTTCCAGGCGATGGTGCCGAAAGACACCGACTGGAAGCAATACGCGGCGCATCCGGTCTGGATGGAGTCCGTCGACAAGGAAGCGCCGGAACTCGAATCGAACTATCAGGTTCAGGTCTGATGACCACGATCAGACTCGGCATCGTCGGCCTCGGCCGCGCCTTTTCGCTGATGCTGCCGACGTTTCTCGCCGACGCGCGCGTGCGACTCGCCGGGGCGTGCGATCCGCGCGAGACGGCGCGCGCGCAGTTCGAAGCGGATTTCGACGCGCCCGCTTTCGACGACATCGAAGCGCTCGCGCGCCGCGCCGATATCGATGCGCTTTACATCGCGAGTCCGCATCAGTTTCATGCGGCGCATACGCGAATCGCGGCGGCGCACGGCAAGCATGTGCTCGTCGAGAAGCCGATGGCGCTGTCGCTCGCCGAGTGCGACGACATGATCGCCGCATGTCGCGAGGCGAACGTGCATCTCATCGTCGGTCACTGCCATAGCTTCGACACGCCGTATCTGCGAACGCGCGAGTTGATCGCATCGGGCGCGTTCGGCGCCGTGAAGATGATCCAGGCGCTCAACTACACCGACTATCTCTACCGGCCGCGCCGTCCGGAGGAACTGAAAACGGAAGAGGGCGGCGGCGCGGTTTTCAGCCAGGCGGCGCATCAGGTGGATATCGTGCGAATGCTTGCGGGAAGCCGTGCTACGCGCATCCGGGCTGCCGTCGGCAACTGGGATACGGCGCGTCCGACCGAAGGCGCGTATACCGCGACGCTCTGGTTCGAGAACGGCGCATTCGCGACGCTTGCCTACAACGGCTATGGACATTTCGATTCCGACGAGTGGACCGGCTGGATCGGCGAAATGGGTCAGACGCGCAACGCCGACGAGTATGGCGCCGCGCGGCGCAAGCTCGCGAAAGTGGCGTCGCGCGAAGAAGAGGCGCGTCTCAAGGCTGCGGGCACGTACGGCGGCAACGCCTATGCGCCCGCCGCCAAGACAGCCGATACCCGCAGGCATCAGCACTTCGGGCCGCTGATCGTGTCGTGCGAGCGCGGCGATCTCCGGCCGATGCCCGATAGCATCGTCGTGTATGGAGACGAACGGCGCGAGCGCATCGAGCTCGATGCGCCCGAGGTGCCGCGCGCGGAAGTCATCGACGAACTCATGGCCGCCGTGCACGGCGAGACCGCTCCGCTGCACGACGGCGTCTGGGCGCGCGGCACGCTGGAGATCTGCCTCGCGATGCTGCGTTCGAGCGCCGAACAGCGCGACGTGCTCATCGGCGGCGAAACGTCAATCACAAAGGAAAGTTGAATATGGGCAAGCTCAATCTGTCGGTCGCGGTGGGGAACTACGATCGCATGCGGCCGCTGGTCGATGGCGAAGTGCAGATCGACGGCGTCGATCCGACCTTCATGCTGCAGGATCCGGAAGAGATCTTCTTTCGCGCGTTTCGCCACGCCGACTACGATATCTGCGAACTGTCGCTGTCGAGCTATAGCGTGAAGACGGCGGCGGGCACGAGCCCGTATATCGGCGTGCCGATTTTTCCGTCGCGCGCGTTCCGGCATACGTCGATCCATGTGCGCAACGATCGCGGCATCGAATCGCCTGCCGACTTGAAGGGCAAGCGCATCGGCGTGCCGGAATATCAGCTGACGGCGAACGTGTGGGCGCGGCTCTTTCTCGAGGAAGATCACGGTCTGAAGCCGTCGGACGTCACGTGGGTTCGCGGCGGCTATGAGGAAGCCGGCCGGCTCGAAAAGATCAGTCTCAAGCTGCCCGGCGACGTGAGGCTCGAAAACGCACCGGAGAACCAGACGATCTCGGGCATGCTCGCATCCGGCGAGATCGATGCGCTCATCGGCCCGCGCGCGCCGTCGTGCTTCGCGAACGGGCATCCGAACGTCAAATACCTTTTCGACGATCCGCAAAAGGCCGCCGCCGACTGGTACACGCGCACGAAACTGTTCCCGATCATGCATCTGCTGGGCGTGCGGCGCACGCTCGCCGAGCAGCATCCGTGGCTGCCCGGCGCGGTGGCGAAGGCGTTCGAGAAGAGCAAGGCGCGGGCGCTCGCCAGACTCAGCGATACGTCCGCGACCAAGGTGACGCTGCCGTTCGTCGAAGAACAGTTGCGCAATGCGCGGCGTCTCATGGGCCACGATTTCTGGTCGTATGGCTTCGAGCCGAACCGGCACGTGTTGTCGCGGTTCCTTGAGCGGCATCATCAGGAAGGCTTGTCCAGCCGGCTGCTGCAGCCCGAGGAACTCTTTCATCCCGCGACGCTGGAAAGCTTCAAGATCTGAGCGTGACATGGCCGCGGCGACGCGGCCTCACATCTTCGATAGCGCCTCACATGCCGGTTCCGGCATCTTCCGTTCAGTCTGGACTCACCGGATGACGGCCGTCGCGCGACCGTCCATTGTCGCCACTCAGGCAACACGGTGTACGCACTCGCGACCCTACTGGCCTTCGCTACCGCTTCCTACAATCCGTCACACGCTCGGTCGAACGCGAGCGAAAGGAAGCGCAACGCGCGCGCACGCCATCAAATTTCCAGGACTATCGAAGATGAGCCAGACAACCCGCAATGTGCAGCCCGTTATCGCCAAGCTCGGCAAAGAAGGATCGGGCGAGCTCGTGTCTTCCCGATACGCAGTTCGCATAGGCGATATCGATGTCGTGCTGATCAGCGACGGCGTGCTGCCGCTGCCGACCTCCACCATGTCCACGAACGTGAGCGAAGCCGATCGCAACGAATGGTTCGATGGCCGTTTCCTGCAACGGGACACGTTCGACTGGGCGTTGAATATCGCGCTCGTGCGCAGCGGCGAACGCCTGATCCTGATCGACTCGGGCGTAGGCGATGGTTTCGAATACTTCTCGCGCGCCGGTCAGTCGGTAATGCGCCTGGAATCGGCCGGTATCGACCTGGCTGCCATCACCGATATCGTGATTACGCATATGCACATGGATCACGTCGGCGGGCTGAATGTCGATGGCGTCAAGGCGAAGCTGCGTCCCGACGTGCGCATTCATGTGTCCGCCGCTGAAATCGCGTTCTGGAAGAATCCGGACTTCAGCAAGACGGTGATGCCCGAAGCGGTTCCTCCGGCGCTCCGCGAGGCTGCTGCGAAGTTCGCCAAACGCTACAGCGAGAACATCGTGCAGTTCGATCAGACAGTTGAAGTCGCACAGGGCGTGTCGGCGCGGGTGACGGGTGGCCACACGCCGGGGCACTGCGTCGTGGACGTCGCATCGAACGGGGAGAAGCTGACGTTCGTCGGCGACGCCATTTTCGAAGTCAACTTCGACAACCCCGATTGGCAGAATGGCTTCGAACATGATCCCGAAGCCTGTGTGGACGTGCGTATTGCGCTGCTCGACGACGCCGCTGACACCGGCACGCTGCTCGCTGCTGCGCACGTCGCGTTTCCGTCGATCGGTCATGTTGCAAAAAGCGGTGAGCGTTACCGCTTCGTGCCGGTGCAGTGGGACTATTGATCGATACTTCGCGGCGCATTGCGAGTTGGATTCGAGGACATCCGCGTCACTGGCAATGATAGTCAGTGAGCGGCCTTCTTCTACTGGTTCTATACAACGGACACGATATGGAACTCAACGGTCTCCTGCCGGCCGTGTGCTGCACGGCTTTGCTTGCAACAGTACCCGCCATTGCGGTTGCAGACTCCTTCACTGTCAAGGTCGATGGGCTGAATCGCGGTCGGTTCGAAAATGAACAGGTGTACGGTCAATTCGGCTGTCATGGCGAAAACGTCTCTCCGCGCATTTCGTGGTCGCATGTTCCGGCCGGCACGAAGAGCATCGTCATCACCATCTACGACCCGGATGCACCCACCGGCGGTTTGGGCTGGACGCACTGGCAAGTGGCAAACATTCCGCCGTCGCAAGCATCGATTGAAAAAGGCGCGTCGGGCAATGCCCGAGTGCTGCCGATAGGTGCAATCGAGACGCTGACCGATTTCGGTGCTTCGGCGTATGGCGGACCGTGCCCGCCGCCGGGCAAAGCGCATCGATACATCGTGACGGCTTCGGCTTTGACCGTTTCGAGCCTCGATGTCAAAGCGGATTCAAGTCCCGCGCTTGTCGCCTATCAGATGCATGGGAAAGTCATCGGCCAGGCGCGCTACGTGGCGCGCTATCACCGTTCGGCGGACTGAGCAGACCTGCAAGGCGCGGCTCTCCGATGCGAACCGGCACGCGGGTTGCGGAAGATACGCGATCAACCCACGGAGAGCACCATGAGCCAACTGACTTTGCACGATCTCGCAACCAAGATGGCGGAGATCGACTTCGCGATGCTTTCGACGCGCTCGCTGAACGGCAAGATCGCCGCGCGGCCGATGAGCAATAACCGCGATGTCGAATACGACGGCGACAGCTACTTCTTCACGCTCGAAGAAACGCATACGGTGCAGGAGATCAAGGCCGATGCGACCGTGGCGCTGACTTTCACGAGCAGCGCGAACCCGGACGGCGCGCCGCCGCTTTTCGTGGCCGTCGAGGGCCGCGCGGAGCTCATTCGCGAGAAACCGGCGATGAAGGATCACTGGAACGAAGACATCGAGAAGTGGTTCTCGGAAGGCTTCGAAACGCCGGGGATCGTACTCATCAAGGTTCGCGCCGAGCGCATTCACTACTGGATGGGCGAGGAGGATGGCGAAATCACGCCTGACTGATTGCCGTAGCCGCTGACAGAATGATCTTGCCGACATTCGTCGACGATTCCATCCGCCGATGCGGGTCGGTTGCACGCGCGAGCGGATACGTCGAGTCCACGACGCGGATTGCAGCGAGCGAGGCTGCGCATTCAGCGGCGCTTCGACAGAAAGGGCACAACCAGTCCCGCGCCGAACGCCAAATAGACAGCGGCGATGTGCGCCGCGGGCAGGTGATATTCGAAGCCGGGCGTGAAGCGCCTGGGGACGACGATATAATCGCCGGCCGCTGCGGCAAGCGTCGTCGCTGCGGCGAGTGCGACGCGTTGTCCGTGAGTCGGCGCGGCACCGCCGCGCAGTCTCGGCGATGTGCGCGCGGCCGCGACAGCCAGCGCATTGCAGGCGGCCCAGCCGATCGACATCGACTGGTGAATGGCGAGACCGGCAAGCAGATGGCGCCCTTCCGGCCGCGCGGTCTGGTTTGCTTCTTGCGGCCATAACCAGTGGCTGACGGCGCTGATCGGCGCGCTTGCGCGTTTGCCGTGCAGACGCCCACAGATCGCAAGGGCCGCCGTCGATAACAGTCCGGCAACGGAGCCGGGAATCAGGATATCCGTCACAGGGTCGATGTCTTCAGTCATGGTCATTTTTCTGACAGGCGCCACGGGGCTCCTCGGCTCGCGCATCGCGGCGGCGCTGGTTGCGCAAGGACACGCGGTGAGGTGCGCCGCGCGCCATGCGCCTGGCGGCGAAGGCGCCGTGAGAGGCTGCCGTTTCGTGGCGCTCGATTTGAGCGATGAACTCGACCCAGCAAGCGTGATGCCGCTGCTCGAAGGCGTCGATGTGGTCATCAATGCCGCCGGCATCTTCGAGGACCGGACCGGACACGACTTCTCGCGCATCCATACGCGTTCGCCGATCGCGCTGTTCCAGGCGGCCGTGATGGCAGGCGTGGGCCGCATCGTGCAGATATCGGCGCTTGGCGCGGATGCGGGCGCACAGACGCCTTATCACCGCTCCAAGAAAGCCGCCGACGACGCGTTGCGCGCGTTGCCCATCTCGTCGTTGATCGTGCAGCCTTCGCTCGTGTTCGCCGAAGACGGACGCAGTACGCAGTTCTTCGCCGCGTGGTCGACGTTGCCGGTCGTGCCGCTGCCGGGGTCGGGCGCGCAGGTCGTGCAGCCGGTTCATGTGGACGATGTGGTCGAACTCGTGACGCGCGGCGCGTTGACGCGCGCAAGCGCAGCCCCCGCGAGCGAGACGGTGGCGGCTGTCGGTCCGAGACCCGTGACGATGAAGGAATACTTGCGTCTGCTGAATCGGCTTTGCTCCGCCGGTGCGCCCTTGTTCATGCCGGTGCCGATGCCGCTCGTCAAGACGGCTGCCGCGTTATGCGCGCGCTTGCCCGGCGCGCTGATGAGCCCCGATGCACTCGCGATGCTGGAACGGGGCAACGCGGCATCGGCGGATGGCATGCAGCGATGGCTCGGCAGGCCGCCCCGATCGCTCGGCGACGAGCCGTCGAAACGCGCCACGCTTGGCCTGCGTGCGAAGCTCGCGTGGCTCGCGCCGCTGCTGGCGGGCGCGATCGGTGCGGTGTGGATATGGACCGCGATCGTGTCCGCCTGGCTTTATCCGCGAGCGGCGAGCCTCGACTTGCTGGCGCGAGTCGGCGCGCCCGAAGGCACGCGCCTCTTCCTGCTGTATTCGGCCGCGCTGCTGGACCTGCTATTGGGCGTGCTGTGCTTCGCGTGGCCCGCGCGGCTCGGACCGCGACGCCGTCTCTGGTGGGCGCAGATCGGGTTGATCGTCGTCTATTCGGTGCTGATTACCTGGCGCTTGCCGGAGTTCTGGCTGCATCCGTATGGCCCGCTGTCGAAGAATCTGCCGATGATCGCCGCACTTTTACTGCTGATGAACATTGATGGAAAGGGCTCGACGTGACTTATCTGACGATCAAGTGGATCCATGTGATCTCGTCGACGATCCTGTTCGGCACCGGAATCGGCTCCGCGTTCTATCTGCTCGCCGCGAGCATCGGACGCGATGCACGGACCGTCGCGCGCGTGTCGCGGCTCGTGGTGCTGGCCGACTGGCTTTTCACGACGCCGACCGCCATCGTTCAGCCGCTCACCGGCTATCTGATGATGCGGCTCACGGGCTTTCCCGTTTCGAGTCCCTGGCTCGCCTGGTCGATCGGCCTCTACGTTTTCGCGATCGCGTGCTGGCTGCCCGTCGTGTGGCTGCAGATGCGCCTCGCCGCCGAGGCGCAAGCCTGCGCCGTATCCGACGCCGGGCTGTCGAGGCGCTACTGGCGCCTCATGTCCGCATGGATCGCGCTCGGCGTGATGGCGTTCGTCGCGTTCGTCTGCATCTTCTGGCTGATGGTCACGAAGACGCTCTAGGCACGCGGTTCAATCCGTCCGGCTGTAATAAACATACGAAGGTTGTCTCAGCTCGCCTTCCTTCCCGGCGACATCGCCGGAATTCGGAAACTGTGGAAGCTTGTCCCACAGCAGCGCGCGTCCGAGCATCTGTTCGCGATCCAGTTCGGGATGATCGTGCTTGAGCCGATTCAGAAACTGCTCGAAGTCCGACACATAGAGATCGGTCTTGACGGCGTGCTCGCGCCGATGAAAGAGACGCTGCAAGAAACTCATCGCTTGCTCCTCGTGGTGCGGCCCGGGCTATTCGCGCTCCAGCCTGAACACGTGCGATGCGCGTGAACCGTTGCGCTCTTCGGCGTACACCGTTTCCGTAACGACGACCCGATAGCCCGGCTTCGGCAAGATGGAAGGGAGATTGCCCGTCACGCGGCTATCGATGCCGCCCAGTCCTGCGGCCGGCGCCGGCACGTTGTTTTCGAGCGTCGCGTTCGATGTGATGACGTTGTCGTGCCAGCCCGACAGATCGCGGCGCGCCTCGATCGACTTCGCGTCCGCGTCCACGGTATCGTCCGTCGAGCCCATGCCTTGCGAATCCACGCCGACGATGCGGCTGTTCGCCCGCTGCACCGGATCGCCGGAATCCCGCGCGATCGAAGCATGGTCGATGTCGGGCAGCGGCGACGGGTCATTGCGCTGCCCGGGCTCGGCCGAGCCAGCATTGCGGTCGCGGCCGAACTCCGCTGCCTGCGTGGCGGCATCGGGCGATGCGGTGCCTGTCGCTGGTGTCTTGGCGGGGCTTTTTGCCGCCATCTCGTTCTGCTGGGCCTGGGTCGGGTTGCCTTCGGCGTTCTGCATGCTTGCTCCAAGTCGTCGTTTCTCGCTGCACGACTCGGTCTGCGCATGGCGCGTGCCTAGCGCATGACGGACTCGCTGGCGGCACCCGTCTTCCGCCGTTGCCGCTTGCGCGAAGCGCGGATAGACGCTGCGAGTTCCATCGCGTACGGCACGACGCCGAATATCGCGCAGAGCATCAGCACGGCTGTGACGGTCGTCGAGGACAACGGAGGATCGCGCCATGCGGGCGTGTAACTAGCGGCGTTATCGAACAGTCTGGCGAAGACATCGGGATGTGCGAGACAAATGATGGCTAGCCCGACGATCGGCGCCATCTCAAGAACGCTATGTACCATTTGCTCGACGGGTGTAATGACGCGCGTCGCCGATGCGTAGCGCAGATCCGCATACACGGTGAGATGGTGGACGACGATGAGCGCGGCCATCGCAACGATCGCGAACGCGTTGATTTGCAGGAACAACGCGCACAGCACGACACCGGCGCCTTCGGTTAGCTGGGCGATATGCATCAGCGATTCGCGCACGCCGGCAGTCTCGGGAAGATTCGCCCAGCGGTGACAAAGCGCGTCCGCGGTGCCGGCGGCGAGCCACAACGGAAGCACGCCGTAGAGCAGGAAGTGCTGCGCGAGCGCCGGATTCATGTTCCGCTGCCGCCGGGCGATGCCGCGGCCTGACACAGTTGAAGCGAGACGCCGCCGACGAAGGAAAGCGACGCGAGATGCTCGGCGCAGCGCCTGAGCGCGCCGATGTCGGCCTCGCAAACGAAGTTGATGCCATCGGGTGCGACGCGGGCATCGAGAACGGCGACGTGGCGCTGCATCAGTGCGGTTATCAGGTCGTGCTCGGGAAGCGGCTCCGCTGTCATGGTTCGAATAGTGATGTTGGCTTTAGGCATGTTCGACTGGTTTCACCACAGGTACGTGCTCATTGCCACGGGCACTGCCGCCCGTCACAACTCAGCGCGCATGTACGAAATGCGAGGAAGCGGAACGTCAACGCGGAAGTACAAACGCGGGCGTCCACAAACCGCGCGATCCGAACACCGAGGGTCTGCCTGGCAGCAGAGCGCTCGCGGATGACAAGGCGACCGGCGTCAGCCTGCCGCTGTTTCAAGAAGTGAACCCGGCCTCTTATATTCAAGACGCGTGCTGAAAGTTGCACGGCCACCGATCCACAGACGGTTGGCCGACCGGCTCGCGACACAATGTCCGAACATCGGTGCACCGTTCAGTGTGAAACACAGTCGGTCGGAACGCTGTGACAGGCGGACGGCGGGTTGCCTTTGGCCACCGAACCGCGCACCCGTTCTGATTGCTGGTTGATCTGGCGTCGCGATCATCCCACCCACAAGCGGGCGGCGGCGCTGCCCGCGCGAACGTCGGTGTCCTTCCCACGAAGCGCGCTTTCGGTGCCTCGACCTGAGACTGAGACGAAAGACGAGATTCGCTTTTCGACGAAGTCGACGGCTGCCTGGGCTGCCACGCACGAGACCCGCTTGCTAACTCCGGGCATGTCGTATCGGCAGCGTGGCTCGACGGGTCGGGTGCTTGCGACCCGCACGCACTGTCGCGATCACTTTGATTGTCGGGTTTCAACATGGGATTTTTGGGAATCGGAATTGCTCAACCCTGCCACGAAGGCTTGTTAATGAACCGCGCACCGTGTTGATTCGGCTATGTCGGTTGTGCAAGAAGGAATCGATGATGGATCAGGCTTTTGACTGTGTTGTTATCGGCGGCGGTCCGGCAGGGTTGACCGCCGCACTCTATCTTGCCCGGTTCAGGCGCTCGACCCTGGTTATCGATGCCGGTCAGAGCAGAGCGTCGCGGATCCCGATCGTGCGTAACCTTGCTGGTTTTGAAGGCGGCATCAGCGGCAAGGAACTCATCGTCAAGATGCGTCGGCAGGTCGATTGCTACCCGGTGCCGATAATCGCCGGCCGAGTCGTCGCGATACGACAGGTGTCCGCCGGCTTCGTCGTGGACTACAGGAGCAGCGGCGATGCTGACAGGCAGAGCGCTCTGGCACATCGTGTCCTGCTCGCGTTCGGGATCCGCGATAGGCTACCGCCGATCGTCGGAGCCGAACGGCTTACCGAAAAAGGATTGCTCAGGCTGTGCGCGATATGCGATGGCTTCGAGGCGCAAGGCAAACGGGCGGCGATGCTAGGTTCCGCGTCACGAGCGCTGTCGCACGCTTTGTTCTTCCGAACGTTTTGCAGGCAGGTAGCTGTCGTCGCGCCCGACCTTTCGGCGCTGACGCAAGAGGAGCGCGCGTCGGCCGTAGAGAACGCCATAGAATTGGTGCCGTTGGGTGCGCTCGAAGCTTCGGCTAACGCTGACGGGCGCTTGAGCGTTGTCTGCCCGGATGGGCGGCGACAGAGGTTCGATATTGTCTATCCTGTGCTTGGCTCTCGCGAAGAAACTGAGCTATTGAGTGGCTTGAACGTCGAACGGGATGAGGACGGCATGATCGTGGCGGATAAGCGGCAGCGCACTAGCGTGGCCGGCATATTTGCCGCGGGCGATGCAGTCAATTCGTTGAATCAGATCTGCGTGGCAGTCGGCGAAGCCGCGATCGCGGCGACGGCTATCCATTGCAGCTTGCCAGGCAATCCGCTTTGAAGCGGCGGCAGGCCGCTGCGACATCAGCATCGGCGTGAGTAGGCTAGCTGCGCCGTATCTTGCTTCGCACTGTCGCGGCTCAGAGCGAGGGAATCTGTGAAAAGATGGTCTGGCCGGGCCGGGCCGGGACGCTCACGGCGCGGCTCACCCAGCTTCATGGTAGCCTGATCACTTGTCACGCAACGCGTTACGCTTGCCACCATGGCTTCCACGTCGATTCCCGGCACCACCCGCTATCAGGACGAGGCACACCATCCAGGGGATCTTCTCAAGATCTTTGTGCTGCCCCATTTGGGCCTCTCGGTGAGCCAGGCGGCCCGAGATCTCGGCGTGGCTCGTCAAACGCTTCACCGGATCTTCGACGGCAGCGCGAGCATCACGCCCGAAATGGCGGTGCGTCTCGAGGCCTTTTGTGGCGTGCCGGCGATGCACTGGTTGGAACTGCAATCCGCGCATGATGTCTGCGACGCTCGTACTTCGCTCGAGCAGGCGCTGACGAAAATTCCGAAACACAGGCTCTCCCGTGTTGCAATGAAGCAGCTTGGAGCAACAGATGAACGATAGTACCGTAATGCCCCAATACGCTCGCACGGGCGTCCCGGGGCTCGACGACATTCTCGTTGGCGGACTGAGCCGGGGCAACTTGTTCCTTCTCGAGGGAAGTCCGGGCACGGGCAAGACAACCATCGCGCTGAGTTTCCTGCAGGCTGGCGCCGAACTGGGGGAGCCATGCCTTTACATCACGCTCTCCGAGACGATGGAGGAACTGCGCAACGGCGCTTTGTCGCACGGATGGCGGCTCGGTCCACAGATCAGCATCTTCGAAGTCAGCCCGTCCGAAAATCTGCTTGACGCCGATCAGCAGCAGACGCTGCTCTATTCCTCCGACCTCGAGCTGGGCGAGACGACGCGGCTCATCCTCGGCGAGTTCGAGCGCGTGAAACCGAAGCGCGTGGTCATCGATAGTCTTTCGGAGATTCGCTTGCTTGCGCAAAGCTCGCTGCGCTACCGCCGGCAGATCCTGGCATTCAAGCATTACTTCGCGGGCCGCGACGCCACGGTGCTCATGCTGGACGATCTCACCTCCGATGCGGCGGACAAGACCGTGCACAGCGTGGCGCACGGCGTCATCAAACTG
Organism: Caballeronia sp. AZ1_KS37; assembly: GCF_023631165.1. Lineage (NCBI taxonomy): Bacteria > Pseudomonadati > Pseudomonadota > Betaproteobacteria > Burkholderiales > Burkholderiaceae > Caballeronia > Caballeronia sp. AZ1_KS37. The sequence goes on from NZ_JALQDP010000048.1 coordinate 111,058, forward strand.
GAGGAGTTATCGCCGCAATATGGCGCCGAGCGCCGGCGCCTAAGGGTGCTCAAATACCGCGGTCAGCATTTTCGTGGCGGCTATCACGATTTTGCGATCCGACACGGCGGGGTGGCGGTGTTCCCGCGACTTGTCGCCGGTGAGCACCGAACCAGTTACGCGCGCACGCAAATGACAAGCGACGTCGCGGAACTCGACGCTTTGCTCGGCGGGGGTGTCGAGCAAGGATCCAGCACGCTTATCCTTGGTCCCGCAGGGACCGGCAAGAGCCTCTTCGCGATCCAATTCGTCACGGCGGCCGTGCGGCGGGGCGAAAAGGCTGCGCTCTTCGTCTTCGATGAAGAGCTCGGCCTACTGTTCGACCGTGTGCGCCCAATGGGCATCGACCTCGAAGCCATGAGAGATGCCGGTGACCTGCACGTCGAACAACTGGACGCGGCAGAGCTGTCGCCGGGCGAGTTCGCGCATCGCGTGCGTGCGAGCGTCGACCGCGCGCGTGTAAAGACGGTTGTCATCGATAGTCTGAACGGGTATCAGGCCGCCATGCCTGAGGAAAACGCGCTCGTACTGCACGTGCACGAGTTGTTGCAGTATCTGAATCGGCAGGGCGCGAACACCTTTTTGACTGTCGCCCAGCACGGCCTCGTCGGCGACATGAAGGCGCCGGTCGACGTGACCTATCTTGCTGACACGGTCATCCTGCTTCGTTACTTCGAAGCGATCGGGCGCGTTCGACGTGCGGTGTCGGTCATCAAGAAGCGCACCGGGGCTCATGAGGAATCGATCCGCGAGTTCCGTATCGGTTCGGAGGGGCTCACGCTCGGAGAGCCGCTGGAAGATTTCCAGGGGGTGCTTCGAGGCGTGCCGACGTTCGTCGGAAAGTCGGCGCCTCTGCTGACGCCGAAGACTGCAACCAAGGACTGACGATCGCATGGCCGAAACCGAGCGATGTCCCGTGCTGCTCCTCACCCCGTCGGGACGCGACTGCGTCGTTGCGCAGGCGCTGTTGGGGGCGGCCGGGATCGACGCAGAGCCGTGCAAGAACGTAGCGCAACTCGGCGAGACGTTGAGAGACGACGTCTGCTGCGTTATCGTCGCCGACGAAGCGTTGAACGGCGCCGACCTCGCCACGCTGGCGGGATGGGTGTCGTCGCAGCCGCCGTGGTCGGACCTTCCATTTGTCGTACTCACACAGCGCAGCGGTCCCGTTCGCAGACCGATGGCCGAGCGGTTGATTACGGCACTCGGCAACGTCACGTTCATCGAGCGTCCGTTTCATCCGACGACGTTCGTAAGCGTCGTCGAAACAGCGGTGCGGGGCCGGAATCGCCAGTTCGAGGCTCGGGCTCGAATCCGAGAACTCGATGAGGGCGAAGCGCATCTTCGCATAGCACTCACGGCCGGACACCTCGGCTCCTGGAGCCTCGATCTTTCCAGCAACACGCTGACAGCATCGACGACTTGCAAAGCGATATTCGGCCGCTTGGAGACCGACAATTTTACTTATGAAGAACTGATTGCAAGCACTCATCCCGAGGATCGCGAGCGGGTGCAGGCAGCCATCGCGGTCAGCGCGGAAACCGGCTGCGACTACGCGATCGAGTATCGCAACGTCTGGCGGAACGGGACCGTGCACTGGGTTGAAGTCAGGGCGCGTGTCGTGCACGACGACCGGATCGTTCGGCTCGTCGGCGTTTGCTCCGACGTGACGCTGCGCAAAACGTCGGAAGATCAGCTGCGCCGGGTGAACGAATCGCTCGAAGTCAAGGTGCTGGAGCGCACCGCGCAACTGGAAGACGCGCATCGAACGGTGCTCGAGGAAATACGGCAGCGCGAGCATACAGAGAAGCTGCTGCGGCAGGTCCAGAAGCTCGAGATGATCGGCCAGTTGACGGGCGGCATCGCGCACGACTTCAACAATTTGCTGATGGCGATCATGGCGAATCTCGAACTCGTGCGAAAGGAAGTGCCGCCGGAAGAGCGAGTGGGTCGGTTGGTCGATGGCGCGCTGAAAGGCGCTCAACGCGGCGCCGCGCTCACTCAACGGCTGCTCGCGTTCGCGCGACAGCAGGTCCTTAAGGTCGAGCCTGTCCAGATGTCTGCGCTGGTTCACGGCATGGCCGACCTTCTGGACCGGTCGATTGGCTCGATGATCGAACTCGTCATCGATACGCCCGAAGAAGTGCCGTTCACTCGCGTCGATACAAATCAGATTGAACTGGCGATACTGAATCTGGTAGTCAATGCGCGCGATGCGATGCCCGATGGCGGCGCAATCCAAATCAGCGTCGATACCGCGCATTCTGCGGGCGATGGCGACCTGCGAGCCGGCGACTACGTGCGGGTGACAGTGAGGGACACAGGCACTGGCATGGACGCCGCGACACTCGCCAAAGCGACGGAACCCTTCTTCACGACCAAGGAAGTGGGGAAGGGCACGGGGCTTGGCCTTTCGATGATTCACGGTCTCGCGCGTCAGCTACAAGGCGCGCTTCGTCTAGAAAGCACGTATGGAAAGGGCACGCGTGCATCGCTCTGGCTTCCTGTCACGGATCGCCCGGCTGCCGAGGAGCGTATCGCCGATGACCCGAAGGACGACGGTCCGGCCGCCGACGCCAGCGAGCTGCGCGCCACCGTACTAGTCGTCGATGACGACCCACTTATTTTGTCAAGCACATCTTATCTCCTGCAGGACCTTGGACATGAGGTGATCGAGGCCGCATCAGGGGACGCCGCGCTCCAAGTCCTTCGCGCAGGCCAGAAAGTTGACGTTCTGCTAACTGATTTCTCAATGCCCAAGATGACCGGCGTTGAATTGGCCAATGCGGCGCGGGCACTCAGGCCCGTCCTGCCTGTCATACTCGCAACCGGCTACGCGGAACTGCCGGAGGGCACCGGAGCGGATCTACCGAGACTACGCAAGCCGTATCAACAGAGCCGGCTTCTGCAAGAGATCAGGAACGCCGTGAAAAGCTTGGAATCGCCGCAATCCGGGGCGCAGTAAGCTGTCCATCGCACGAGCCAGCGAACGGGCCGCCTTCCGGACACGTAACAGCCTTGACGAACGAACGACGTCTGCAGAGACGGTTGCCGCTTAACGCATATGGCTGCACGAATTTACTTCCTCACCCTTTCGTTAGCTGGTTGGCCGTTGTGCTAAATTCCGCAACCGGCCGGTTTCTGCCGTTCGACCAAGTCGCAGTGTGACCGCTCCAGCGGCCGGTTCAGGTCGAGACCGGACCGACGCCGGACCGGTGTACATTGGGTTGCATCAACCGGTTGAAACGGCCCCGAACGCGTTCGTTGACAGACGACTGCCAGCTAATCAGCGGATCGGCACGCCAAGATCCTCCTCCAGGAAGCGCAGAATCGCCTCTGCCAGCGCCTCGCGAGGATACGCATTCTGTGTAACGAAGAGCGCCCCGATCGTAGGGTGGGTCCGCGCAACAGGCACCGCGAGCGCCCAGTGATCCGCATTGACGTAGGCGAGAAGCGTGCTGCCGGGGACAACCTGATCGTAAAAGATGACCTGACTGTCGTTCCGCGAGTCGACGCGCGCGAGCTTGTCATAGCTCGACTTCAGGATCGAGGAGATTCGCTCGGGCTGCGGGAACGTCACGACCGAGTAGTAATGCAGATCAGCCGGAAGCGGATGCTGCGCGAGCCACGCTTTGCGAGTCGCAGGTCTCAAACTCTCTACGGCACCACCATCGCCCGATGTGCAGGTTGCGCCCGGAACATATCGCAACAAGTCGGCCTGATATTGGTCGGCGTCGTTGGCGAGCGGGGAGCCGCCGATTGCACCGGCGGCACTCACCACCGCCGCCACGCGGCTTCGTATCTCAGGATAGGCGACCAGTGCTTCCAAAATGTCGGGCGCCCCCTTCGAATAACCAATCAACACGAGCCGCGGCGCGTCCTCCGATGCCGGCATAGCCATGATCGCGTCGCGAATTTGCCGTGCATTGTTAGTGGAACTCGACAGCGCGTCGACGTTGATGAGCGCTGCATCGAAGCCATACTCGCGAAGATGCGTCACGACGGTATCCGGCGTATCCAGCCAGGGATCGAAGCAATCGTAGCCGACGCCATGCACCACCGCCCCAATCAGGTGCCGCCTGGACTGGCCAAGTTCGACGGGCTCGCCGGTGCCAGGGGACTCTGCGCCGACCCGCGTCAGCGCTTGCTCGCACGGGCGGTAGTCGGGTAGCGCTGCACCGCGTGCTTCGAGGACCGCGCAATAAATTTCCCGAAAGCGCCCTCGCTTATCCATGACGCCAGCCTGAGACGCGGGCATGAGAACCATCGGGGGTGTATCGGCCGAGTACGGGATAAGCGGCTTCGCCGCGCATGCGCCGAAGAGAACGCACGACGTGATCGTCGCTAACCAAGCGCTGATCTGGCGGCACGCATCGAAGGCAGCGGCAACCTGACGCTTGAATTGAATGAGCGCCCATCTCGATCTCGAGTCACTGACTCGCATTGCCGGTTGCTCCAGTTTGACGAGTATCTGGCTCTTCCAGATAGGGGACCCACTCAAGAAAATCGACATCCGACAGACTCCGCGGCCGGGTGGCGAAGAACACGACCGCGCGCAATCCGTCCGTATAGTAAGTCGCACCGTCAAGGGTTATACGAGGACGAGTCGGCGGTGCGGGGCCAACACCGTTCACAAATCCGAGCTTTTCGAGGCCGCTCGAATACATCAGGTCCTGCATCAGAAAGTTGCGTGCCTCGTCGACGTTCTCGTGGAGAGTGAGGCGTTTTTTATCGCGGGGTGCAAAGCGCCCGCCGACAGGGCGGCCGACCTGCGCGACGTAGACCAGTTGTCCCTGAAAGCGGATAGGAGCGAGCCATCCCCGGATCCAGTTTGCGGGCGCCCCGGCCTGCGCCTGCTTGCGCATCACAAAGTCCGGTTCCCGACCGAAGACGCGCTGCGCGAGGTCAAACTCCCGCGCATCGCGCCGATAGTCGCGCCGCACCAGCGCTGCGCCGATGTCGGTGAGCTGGCCAATGCCAATGGCATTTAGCGGATCGGCCTGAATAGTCCCGCTCGGGTCGGTGGCACAGCATGGTAGGCGCTCGAGCGCCGCGCGCAGCGACGCCAGGTCCTGGTAGTCCGTGATTCCAGTGGCAGAGGGTGGCAGAGGGATCTGCGACAGCCGTGGATCCATCGTGCCGCCTGGCACACGCAGAAAGATCGAGAAGGGCATCAGCGTCTGGTTTCCCAGCAGATCGACATTGACGAGCTTGATGCCTTGATCGGGGTTGGTGAACAAAATGCCCGATCGTGTCTCCCCCGACGGGATGGGGTTGTTGAACCTGAGATCACGGAAATAGTCGTCCATGCGCTTGTTGCTTGCGCCGCCAAACAGCGTATGCATTGACCATGCGACTTCATGAGGTGAAAAGTAGTCCGGGTCCGTGCCCGAGCGTAAAAGCCACAGCGCCTGCGACGTCCCATTCTGCACTTCGAGCCAAAGCGGCTGCACTCCCGTTCTGTTGACGTCGGCACCATACATCCGCTTGCTGTCTTCTTCGCTAAGCACCGTTGCGCTCACGCGTACGCCGCGACTGGAGGCGCTGACCTCGCGCTGACGCAACGGCTCAGCGTCCGCCTCGGGCGGAACTTGCCATGTCGAGCAGCCGGCCAGCGCGAGCGCCAGGCATAGCGCGAGTCCTGCATTAGACCGTCGCCTGCGCAAGGTCTGCTGGATGGTCATGGCCTCGCTCCTGGCGTCACCCGCAGTACCTTGTACGGAGTGATCCACGGGAAGATTTCGATCTGCGATAACGGCCTCGGCGTGCGATCGAACACCAGCACGACGCGGAAGCCGTCGGTGTAATACGGGTCGGTCGTCAAATTCCTTCGCGGCGCAGCTTCCAACACGGCACCCACTCCCGTCACTAGTCCCATCTTGAACAGGTTCTGGGAATACGCCATGTCTTCGGTCAGCGCAGTGCGTGCCTCATCCACCTCCGGGTCGATCTTGTGTGTCGTGAACGTTGACGAGTGCCACGTCAGGCGAATCCCGATATCGCGGCTGATCTGTCCAACCCACACAGGCTTGTCGTGATAGCGCATCGTGCTGAGCCAGAGCCGCATATGGTTGCGCTGGTGAATGTCGCCCCGCGCCTTTTGAAGCGCGAGGTCTTGGGCGCGTCCGAACAGATGAAGGTCGCTCACCGGCGCGTTGACGTACGCTTGGCCCGACAACGCGGCGCTGATCATCCGCTCGATTGCCCCCGACCACTTTCGTTCCGTGAGGCTCCAGCCCCGCCGCACCAGTGCGGGAAAGGCGTCGTCGAGGCTGCCGACGATCACCAGGTTGAGCGGGTCGCCCTTCTTTGAGCCGTCCTCGTCAGTTGCGCAACAGGGCAGTGCTTCGAGCGCTTCTCGAAAGCTCGCGTCGTCCGTGTAATTTACAGTGGGCTCCTGCGGATCGGTCGCCCGTCTGAAGACCTGACTACGCTTGTAGTCGGCTTCAAACCCAGGTACGGATACGAAAACGGAGAACGTCCGAGCGTGCCCGCTCGCGACGAGATCCAGTTGCACCAGCTTCGCGCCCGCGTTGAAATTCGTCAGCACAAACCCCGCGACCGTCTCTCCGGGACGCACGGGGTTATGAAAAGCGAGACTACGGAAGCGGCGCGCGAGCTCGGAACGCTGGTCGGGCGAAGCATCGCTGCTGAAAGCCTCTGCCGCCTCCGATGCGGGAAAGAAGTTTGGATCCAGGCCGGGTGACAGGAGAAAGTAGTTGTGGCCCTCGCGATTGCGGACCTCGATCCAGACGGGCTGAATTCTTCTTTCGGCAAGCGGGACACCGTACACCGCCGCGCTTTCCTCTGAGGACAGCACGGCTGTTGAAACCTCGATGCCGGCCTCGTCGCGTGTCACGGCCCGGTTTTGGTAAGCCGGTATTGCGGCTTCTGGCGGAACCGCAGCGCAACCGACCACTAGATAGCCGACGGAAATCGCAATCAGCATCCTGGTAACGACGCTGTTCATCAAGTCAACTCCGGGGTTGACACCGTGGCGTTCGGTCGCGCGGATCGGCTAGCTAACTGCGCGCCGCCCTCACTGAGCTTGCAGGAGTACGCTACCCAGTTTAGTAGAGGTTGGGGCGCCGATGGGGTAGCGACCGTGGATCGCATCCGTGCAGCACGGAGTTGATGATCGCAAAGTCTTGATTGCTTTCCGGCCGCGTCCCTAAGCGGCTTGCACGGATCGGCGCCGGCCAAATCAAAGCAGATGGCCCGCGGCGATTTCCGGGGGCGGAAGCACCGGAAAAAGATCGATCTGACAAATTCACTCACTAAGCACTGGCAAAACGCCGCCGACGCGACAGGCGTCGGTTGTCGTGGCTATGCGACAGACCGTCTGCGGATAGCAAAGCGTTGAGAGGGCGAGTGCAGGACGGCGAGTTCGCCGGCTTCCCGTCCCGACTCTGCTACAAGCATTCCTGCGCTTGCTCAGGTAACGCGCACGAACTACCCTTCGGCGAAGAACCACTCCGACATCGTCCGCGCTAGTTCGCGCACGACCTCCGCGTCGGTCCGGCCGGAGGATGCGCGCACGTGAAACGAATGATCTGCGTCGTCCACCACATGCAGCGTGGCGCGCGGCCCCAGCGTCTCGACGACCGACCTCAGCAGGTGAAGCTCGGCCAGCTTGTCGCGCGTGCCCTGCAGGAAGAGAATCGGCACCGTGACGTCCGCCAAGTGCCGCGCCCGCTCGACGCCGGGCGCCCCAGCCGGGTGCAGCGGGAACGCGACGAAAGCGAGGCCACGCACGCCATCGAGCGCGGAGATGGCTTGGGCCTGGGACGTCATGCGGCCGCCGAACGACCTGCCGCCCGCGAAGAGCGGCAGGGCTGGCAGCCGCCGGCGGGCCTCTGCGACGGCTGCCTGCACGGCAGCATGTGCCACGGCCGGCGAGTCCACCCGCCTGGAGCCCCGCTCCATGTACGGAAACTGGTAGCGCAATGTGGCGACGTTCGCCGCGGCAAGCGCGTCGGCGAAAGACGACATGCCGGCGTGCTGCATGCCCGCCCCAGCGCCGTGCGCGAAGACATATAGCGCTCGCGCGTGCTCTGGCACTTGAAGGAGCGCAGAGACCTTAGAGCCGTCGGGTAGTGCGAGCGAAAGCGATTCTGCGTCGTCCATGGTATTCAGGTCGTGTCGGTGTGGTCTTTGCGCCGATTCTGCATCAATGAGGCATCGGGAGACGCTTGTGGCAGCTTCCGGCAAGGCATTGCTCGGGCGGACTTTGCCGGCCGATCCATGGAGCGCGCCCATTGCGAAGGGCGCCGCAGTCGCGATGTGTCGGTTGACGACCGAAAGCCCGACAGCAATGTGATCTGCGCTTCGAGACGTTCGCGTAATAGCACGCCTGCATCATTGTTAGCGAGCTGTTACGACACTGCAAGCAGCGTCAAAGGAAGTTCTCGGAGAGCGGTTCATTTATCGGGCTCCCTGAAAGAGCAGGTCCGGCAGCAAGAAGCTCTTAGTCGACGCATGGTTGGCTGCGTATGGCCGCGACGCGGGTACGTCGCTCGCTAACGCCGGGACCATCGAGCGGCAGCGCGTTCGACGCTGCGCTAGCGTCGGCTCGATCCCGCCTGATGTGCCGCGAACAGACACAGCATCTCGTACATCATCGTTGCGGCGACGAGCGCGGTGTTGCCGCTCGGATCATACGGCGGCGACACTTCAACCACATCGCCGCCGACCCAGTTCAACCCGTCGAGTCCGCGCAGCAACGCAAGCGTTTCGCGCGTCGTCAATCCGCCGATTTCCGGCGTGCCGGTGCCAGGTGTGAACACCGGATCGAGCCCATCGACATCGAGCGAAAGATACACGGGCGCATCGCCGACCACGCGCCGCGCTTCTTCGACGATCGCCGCCGGGCCGCGTTCCTCGAACTCTTCGATGAACACCACGCGCATGCCGTGATCCAACGAATAACGCCAGCCTTCGTCGGTATTCTGCGCGCCGCGTATGCCGATCTGAATCGTGCGCGTGGGATCGAGAAGACCCGCTTCGACCGCGCGTCGGAACGGCGCGCCGTGCGTGAATTTCGAGCCCTTGAACGCGTCCCACGTGTCCGTGTGCGCGTCGATATGCACGAGCGCGAGCGGCTGCTGCGGCGCGATCGCCTGAAAGACCGGATAGGTGATCGAGTGATCGCCGCCCGCGATCAGCGCTATCTTCCCCGCGCGGAATACCGGCTCGAAAAAGCGGCGGATATCGGCGTGCGCGGCTTCTAGATCGTAGAGATGCTCGAAGGGCACATCGCCGATATCGGCCACGCGGCACGCTTCGAACGGATTGAATCGCGTGACGTGATGAATCGCGCGCATCATCGTGGACATGTTGCGGATCTCGCGCGGCCCGAAGCGTGCGCCAGGACGCGCGGTGACACCGCCATCGAAGGGCACGCCCGCCAGCGCGATATCGAGCGCCGCGAGGTCGCGCTCGAACGGCACGCGCATGAAAGTGGGAATGCCGGCGAAGCGCGGCAACTGCATCTGCGAAACATCGGTGCTGGCCATGATGAGTTCCCGCTGATCAGAACGTGGGCGGCGTGTTGACCCAGAGTATGCGCGTGACCGCATCGCCCGGATTGCGATAGCTGTGCGGCTCGGTGCTCGGAAAATAGAACGAATCGCCCGCCTTGAGCGAATAGCTCTGATCGCCGAGCGTGAGTTCCAGTTCGCCTTCGAGCACATAACCCAACTCTTCGCCGACGTGATGAATCTGCTCGTCGCTGCGGGCAAGCGGCTCCAGTACGTGGATGTCGCCCTGAAGCAACTGGCCCGGACTCGGCACGACAAGGCGTTCGAGCATGATGGAGCCCTCGGCACGTCTGCGTTTGCCGGCCGCCGGAGCGGCCCGCGCGCCCGGAAAGCGCACCGAGGGCCGCTCGCTCGCACGCTGAACGGGCGAAGCCGTGAGGGTCGGCGCGGACAGCAGTGCCGCGATGTTGGTGTCGAGCGCAATGGCGAGCTTGTGCAGCATGGCGAGCGAAGGCGTCGCGTGGCCGCCTTCGACCTTCGACAGAAGACTTTCCGAGCAACCCGCCGCTCCCGCGAGCACCTTGAGCGTCATCTGTCGCACCATGCGCGCATGACGCAGACGCGTGCCGAGGCCATCGGCGGCGGACGCCGGCGCGGCGTTGGCTTTAGGTGAAGTACGCGCTGCAGTTGAGGAAGGTCGTTTGCTGGCCACGAATGAACACCATCGAAAAGAAGAAGGGCGCGCTTATGCGAGCACCGTGAACTCGACTTCGAGCGGGTTGAGCGCGTTGATCGGAATGATATCCTGCGGGCACGCCGACATGACCACGACGCAGTCCATCGCGGCCCTGATATCCACGTAATCGCCGGACTTCGACACGGGCGGCAGCCAGTCAATCGAATAATCCGGCTTGACGGGAATGTTCATCCAAAGATTGAACGGCTGGGGCACTTCCTTCGTGCGCAAGCCAATAGCCTTCAGCGCAAGCCGCAGGTTGTCCGCGCAGTTGTCGTGATAGTGCTCGACGCCGAGATTGCGATAGCGGTACAGATCGCACGCGGCGATGAGCGTATCGTGCACGCCCGGCGACGTATCCGTGACGAGTTCGGCAATCGGGCGGCGCTGGTTGGTCACGAGCGGATCGCCCGGCTGCGGAATGATCTTGTCGATGAACGCGCGCGTATGTTCGAACGACAGAAACTCGTTCAGATGCTGCGCGTTGAAGATCCACGTATCGCACACTTGCGTGCCGTGCGGATTGGCGATGCGGATGGTCTGCCCGGCCTTCACGCGCACCGCGCGGCCGCAGCGCGCGGGCACCGTATACGTCATGCCGATTTCAGGCGTGCCGTCCGGCGAGATGGGTTCGTTGAGCGTGGCGTTGACGCCGGTTTCCTGGCCGTTGTCTTCGGTGCTTGCAAAAGTCGTTGCGGATGCGTTCATGTGGGCTCCTTCAGTCGTTGCAGAGTGTGGTGAGGCAATGAGCGAGCGCGCGTGCGCCGAGCACGAGAGGTCCGGCGTCCGTCGCTTCGGCGGGGTTGTGGCTGATGCCGTCTATGCTGGGCACAAAGATCATTCCGCTCGGGCAATGTTTCGCGAGATACATGGCGTCGTGGAATGCGCCCGAGGTCAGATGCAGCGCGCGGGTATCGAGCGCGCGGCAGGCTTCGTCGATGCGCGACAACACGGACGGATTGAACGCGACGGGCGCATGGGCGAATAGCGCTTCGATGCGCGCGCCATGAGATTGCGCGATGGCCTGCGCGTGTTCATCGAACGCGCCGAGCACGCGCGCGTCCGGATGGCGGAAGTCGACGGTGAAACTCACCGCCGACGGAATCGTGTTGATCGAATTCGGCGCGATGTTCCAGCGGCCGAACGTGACGCGCGTATCGGCGCGGCCGAGTTCATGGGCGATGACATCGAGTTCCCGATGCAGCGCGATGGCGAGCGTCATCGCGTCGCGGCGCAGTGGCATCGGCGTGGTGCCCGCGTGGGCGGCGATGCCCTGCACATGGAACGCGTACCAGCGCACGCCCTGAATGCCGCTGACGACAGCGAGCGGCACCTCGGCCTTTTCGAGTTGCGGACCTTGTTCGATATGCAGTTCGACGAAGGCATGCGCGGCGTCTTGCTGCGCGCGCGGCGGCAGTTCGGGGAACGCGCTGACGTGGCGTTGCAGCGCCGCGCTCAGGGTTGTGCCTTCGGCGTCCTGCACGTGCGCATAACGCGCCATCCGCGACGGCTCCACGAAGGCGCTCGATCCCATCGCGCCCGGCGAGAAGCGCGTGCCTTCCTCGTTGGTCCAGATCGCGACTTCGAGCGGGCGGCGCGTGGGCACGTTCGCATCGTTCAACGCGGCGAGCACTTCGAAGCCCGCAAGCACGCCGTAACATCCGTCGAGCTTGCCGCCGGCAGGTTGCGTGTCGATGTGGCTGCCGGTCATCACCGGCGCAAGTGCTGCGTCGCCCTCGCGGCGGAAAAACAGATTCGCGCACGCATCCACATGCACGCTGCAGCCGAGCGCACGCGCGCGGTCGATCAGAAAGCGCCGCGCTTCGATATCGCGTTCGCCGAGCGCGGGGCGGTCCACGCCGCCGTCATCGCGCGCGCCGAATGCAGCGAGGGCTTCGATCGATTCGAGCAGGCGCGCCGCGTTCACGGCATCCGCCACTTGTCTTGCGCTCACGATGTCACTCCTTCGCTCACGAAATCGAGGCTGCGTTCCAGCCACGGTTTGAGAAACTGCTGCAAGCGCGGTGTGCGCGTATTGCCGAACAGTTGCGCGGGCGGTCCGGCTTCGACGATTTTCCCGGCTTCCATGAACACGACCTTGTCGGAGATCTTCGCGGCGAAGCTCATCTCGTGCGTGACCATCACCATCGTCATGCCTTCCTGCGCGAGCGAACGGATCACGTTGAGTACTTCCTCGACGAGTTCGGGATCGAGCGCGGATGTGGGTTCGTCGAGCAGAATCACTTCCGGTTCGATGGCCAGCGCCCGCGCGATGCCCACGCGCTGCTGCTGCCCGCCGCTCAGCCGCGCGGGATACGCGTCCGCCTTGTGCTCGAGACCGACACGCGTGAGCGCGGCCAACGCTTTCGTGCGCGCGTCGCGCCTGCTCATCTTCTTGGCGAGCACGAGCGGCGTCGCGACGTTGTCCAGCGCGTTCATGTGCGGCCAGAGATTGAATTGCTGGAAGACCATCGAAATAGGACGGCGCACGTCAGCGATGCTGGCTTCGCTGTCACGATCTTTCGCCGTGCGTCCTGTCGATCGATAGCCCAGCAACTGGCCTTTGATCCACACTTCGCCTTCGTCATAGGCTTCGAGAAAATTCATGCAGCGCAGCGCGGTGGTCTTGCCCGAACCGGACGGCCCGATCAGCGTGACGATCTCGCCGCGCATCACATCCAGGTCGATGCCCTTGAGCACGCGGTTCTCGCCGTAGGACTTGCCGACGGCGCGCAGCTTGAGTATCGGAAGGTCGCTCATGATGTCTTCTTCAGAAACGGAATGCGGGAAGTCGCGGCCTGCGCGATCAGCGACACGGCTTGCGTCAGCAGCCAGTAACATGCGATCAGCAGCGCATACGGACCGATATACGTGTAGCTCGATGCGACGATATCGCTGGCCGTCATCGTCAATTCGGGCACCGTGATGATCGACGCGACCGCACTCTCCTTGATGACGAGAATCGTCTGGTTCGCGATCAGCGGCGCCGCGAACGCGAGCGCCTGCGGCAGTTCGATGGAGCGGAACGCGTCTCGCCGGCTCACGCCGAAAGCGGCGGCGGCTTCGAGCTGACCGCGCGGAACGCTCGCCCATGCCGCGCGAAAAAGCTCCGCGAAATAAGCGCTCGAATAGAACGCGAGCGAAAGGATCGTGGCCTGCACCGCCGACAACGTCACGCCTAAAACCGGCAGCCCGAAGTACACGATCACGAGCTGCGACAGATAAGGCGTGCCGCGCACCAGCCACACGAACGCGCCATAGACGAGCGCGAACGGACGGCCGAACGCGAGCCGCATCGCATTGATCGCGAAGCCCGCGACGATGCCGATGAAGGCCGCCAGCACGCTCACTTCGAGCGTGATGCCCATCGCTTCGATGAAGCGCGGAACGAGTGCGATGAAGTTGTTCATGCCGATGCCTCACGGACGCCGTGCCACACGCAGCGCGTACACATGACCCGCGCCCGCGAGCAGCGACGTGATTGCCAGATAGAACATCGCCGCCAGCGCGTACACTTCGAGCGGCCGATACGTCGATGACGAAAGCTGCTGTCCTACGCGCATCAGATCCGTTACGGATATCACCGACACCACCGCCGACGCCTTGACGATATCGATCATTTCGGAGACGAGCGCGGGCAGTGTCGCGCGCACGACTTGCGGCACTTCGATATGCCACAAGGTCTGACGCCGCGTGAGATTGAAGGTCGATGCCGCCTCGATTTGCCCCGGCGCGATGGAGCGAAAACCCGCGCCCAGAATCTGCGACTGATACGCGCCCGTGTTGAGCGACAGCCCGATCGCGGCGGCAGCGAGCCCCGGTAACTCGAGCCCGAGCGCGGACGGCACGTAGTAGAACACCAACAGTTGCGCGAGTACGGGCGTGCCGCGCAGCAGGCTCACGTACACGCGCGCCGTGCCGCGCATTAGCCGGCTGTCGCTGACCGACATCGTGTAGACGAACACGCCGACGAAGAAGCCGCAGCCGACGGCAACCGCCGACAGCACGAGTGTCGTCAGCGCGCCGTCGAGCAGTTGCGGCAAGTAGCCGATGCAGCGCGTAAGCAGATCGGGACCGTTCATCGCGATGTCAGATAGACGGTGCGGGAAGCGTGGCCGGAACGTCCATCGTCGAGCCGAACCATTTCTCCTGAAGCTTCTTCATGGTGCCGTCGCTGTTCGCTCTCGCGATGCCATCGCTGAAGAGCTTGAGGAGGGCAGCGCTGTCGGCGTCCTTGCGTGCGACCCAGGCGAAGTAGCTCTTCGGACCGATGGTCTGCGGCAACACCGCGAAAACGCCCGGACGCGACTTCAGCAATGGCCCGAGATTGGCGACGGACTGCGCGACGGCATCGAGCCGGCCGACGGCGAGGTCGGCATAGGCTTCGTCGAACGCGACGTATTGCTTGATCTGCTTGATGCCGGGACCGCCTGCTTCCTTCAGCTTCTTGTCGAGCGCCATCAGCGCCTGCAATTGTGCAGAGCCGGTCTGCGAGCCGACCACCTTGCCGTTCAGATCGTTCGGCGCTTTGATGGAGGTATCGGCGGACCGGGTGAGTACGCCGGTGGTCGCGTCGGCGACGGGAACAGTGAAGGCGAAATGATCGGCGCGGTCCTTGTTGACGGTCACGGCCGTCACGACGAGGTCGAAGCGCTTTGCATCGAGACCGGGCAGCAGACCCTGGAAGGGCAGGTCGAGCTGCTTGACCTTCACATCGGGCAGAGACTTGAGGACGTAGGCCATCAGATCGGCGTCATAGCCGACGATCTTGCCGTTATCGACGTATTCGAAGGGCGCGTAACGCGCTTCCGTCGCGATCGTGATTTCCTTGTTCGATTTGATGCGGGCGAGCAGATCTTCCGCGTGCGCAAGCGACGGCGCGGCGGCGTTGAGCGCGAGCGCGCCCGTCAGTGCGGCCAGCAAATGGCGAAGACGTTTGTTCATGACACTCCCCTTGCGTATGGGCTATGTTGAAGGCAATCGGAATTTCATTCAAGCAACTTGAATGGAATTCATTAGGCATGAAGTGTGCCAACGCGAAGCGCCCGGACCTGCGGGGCTTCGTCTTCCGACATGCACTGAAAGGGGGGTGTCGAAGCGGGCGAATGCACCGCCGCGCACGGCGATGCACCGGTTTGAAGTATGAAGGGAGTGATTGCGAGAGTCAGTGGGGTCCGCAATAGCGACGCAAGACGTCACACGAGCGACAGGGCGTCCGGCGGCCGCGGCTTAACCAGCAGCGGGGACATGGAGATGGATCCTCGATGCGTCGCGCGCAAGGGTTCGACTAGCAAGCTCGCAACGTTTCGTCAGTCTGGAGATTGCGAACTCGGGTACCCGGCGTACGATCGTACGTTCCGCGCGATCGACGCCCATCGTCCTGCTGCAAAATTGGCACTCGGCCGAAAGCTCGGCCGCCGCCAGGGCGGTCGCGACCAGCCGTGCTTGTTCCCGACGATGCGCCGCGACGGAAGAATGCGCGCCGGCTGGTGTCGCGGTGCGGCAGACATCGCGTAAGGCGCAATCGGCGGGAAGCACGGTCTCCAGTTCGTCGCGAACGAATCGCCATGCGCCCTGATTGCGGTCTTCCTCCTGCGCCCAAACGATGCTGCGCAAGCTGGTGAACCGGGCGAGCACGCGCCGGAGTGGGTCATGCGGGAACGGATAGAGCTGCTCGATGCGGATGATCGCCGTCGATTCGTCGCCGGACCCGTCGCGAGCATCGCGCAATTCGTAGTAGAACTTTCCGCTGCATAGGACGACGCGTTCAACCGCACTTGCATCTGCGATGCGTTCGTCGCCCAGTACGCATTGAAATGCGCCATCGATCATCTCGCGCAGCGTCGAGTGCGACGCGACGTTGCCGTAAAGCTTCGACTTCGGAGACATGACGATGAGCGGCGTCCGACGTTTGGTCGTCGCCTGCTGGCGAAGCAGATGGAACCATTGCGCCGAGGTCGAAGGTACGACAATCCGCATGTTTTCGTCCGCGCAAAGCTGCAGGAAGCGGCCGAGATAGCCGCTCGAATGCTCCGGACCGACGCCCTCATGGCCATGCGGCAGCAATACGGCGAGCGCCGACTCATAACCCCACTTGAACTCGCCGGCCGCGATGTACTGATCGATGAAAACCTGCGCGCCGTTGACGAAGTCACCGTACTGCGCTTCCCAGACAGTCATCGTGGTCTTCGTTTGAACACTGTAGCCATACTCGAATCCAAGCACGGCCTCTTCGGTCAGCGGCGAGTTCACGATGTCGAACCGTCCCTGCCTTGCGGCGATGCCACTGAGCGGCACATGACGGTGGTGAGTGCACGTCAAGCACGAAGACGCGGCCGAAGCGCGCGCCCAAATCGCCATAGAGCTTCCCGGTGAGCAACAATTTCAAACAGGAAGCGCGGCTAATTTCCATCCTTGGCTTTACATAATCAACATTATCAGAGTTTTAAGTGTAGGTCCCAAGTTCAAATGTCGTGTTTCTGCTAAGTAGAGATGTCGCGTTTTGGCGTAGGTTCGTCGCCACACAAGCGTTTCAGGAGCGCGGGCGATGAACACGATTGGGACCATCACGATGTCGATGCGTGAACTGGATCGACTCAAGGCGATTCAGGCGGTCGCCGACGCGCGACTCAAACCCGAGCGTACGGCAAGTCGAACGCCTGGTGTGGCGTTACCACGCGGCCGGCGTGGCCGGTCTGGTGTCAGGCAAACGCGGACGCCCGAGCAACCATCAATTGCCCAACGGCGTGGCACAGCGCGCGCTGGCGTCGATCCGCGAACGCTACGAGGACTTCGGGCCGAGCTGGCCGAGGTCGAAGCGGCCTTCGACGCGTACGAGACCGCACTCGTCACGAACGACGTCGCGATGCTCGAACGCTGTTTTTCGATACGCCGCATACGCTGCGCTACGGCGCCACGGAAAACCTCTACGGTTACAAGGCGATCCGCGCGTTCCGGGCTGCACGACCGGGCAAGACACTGGCGCGCACGGTGACCGCGCGCGTCGTGACCACATGCGGCGATGCCTTCGCGTCGCGAACATCGAGTTCCGGCGCGATGGCGATCCGCGCATCGGCCGGCAGACTCAAACGTGCGTGAAGATGCCCGAGGGATGGCGCGTCGTCAGCGCGCATGTAAGCTCGATGGGCGCGTAGCGGCGCGCCTGGCCGACTGCCTGACCAGCAGCGGCCGTTGCGCATCACCGTGAAATGCGTCATTGCGAGGTCAATTCCGTTCGCGCGACGCAACCCGATGAATATTCGATCTGCATCGGAAGCACGTCACTTGCTGCGCAAAGTCCAGCGACGATCGGAAAGAGGGTCGACGTCCGGCAAGTCACGTCGATGCTGTGGCCGATGACCGGCTCGCCGACGTCAATCCAACGCCACGACCGCATCGAGCGCGCCGCCGACCATCGCGCGCAGCGTCGGCTGGATAGCGTCGGCTTTCCCCGGCAGATACACGAACGGCGGCGCTTCATCCATATACGCGGACTGACACATTTCCAGTTGGACCGCGTGAATCCCGTCCTGCGGCGCGCCGTAATGGCGCGTGATGAAGCCGCCCTTGAAGCGCCCGTTCGCGACCCACGTGTAATCGCTTTGCGCGGCCGCATCTGTCACCGCCCTCGTCACCGACTCCGCCGCCGTCCTCCCATCCTGCGTGCCGATGTTCAGGTCTGGCAGCTTGCCGTCGAAAAGACGCGGCAGCACGCTCGCGATCGAGTGCCCTTCCCACAGCAGCACGTTCCCGTGCATGTCGCGCAGACGCACAAGCTCGGCGGCGATCGCATCGTGATACGGCTGCCAGTACGCTGTCACGCGACGCTGCTTTTCGGCGGCATCGGGAGCGCAGCCTTCGCGATTCACCTGCTCGCCGCGAAACGTCAGATCGGGGCACAGGCCGGTCGTCGTCTGGCAAAACCTCATCCCGCAGCCACGCCTCGATTGCGCGGTCACGCTCGCGTAATGCACCAAGCGCAAGGCACATGACTACTTCGGCCGAAAAGAAACGTCGGCGCGTCAGAAAATATGCATCATGCCGATGTACGCGCCCGTCTGGGATTGCCCCGCGAGCGGACTCGTGCCCGGATCGGCGTCGCGCGGCGTGGCGAAGACGGAGAACGTACCGTTCGCGCTGTTGCGCACGTAAGCGACCGTGCTGTACAGAAATGTGCGCTTGGTGAAGTTATAGGTCGTGCCGAGCACATAGAGCATCGCGTGGCTCGCCGGGTCATGCGATGCGTCGCCGCCGCCCTCGCCCACGTGGACATAGAAGCCCGCCGCCGTGACGGCCCAAGCGGGCGTCGCCTGATAAGTCGCGCCGAGCCAATAGTGATCGGCGGTGCTGGAGAGGCCCGCGGGCGTGTCGGGCGCGGAATAGTGCGTGTAGGCGGCCTGCACTTTCCATCGATCCACCTTCAGGTTCGCGCCCACGAAGAGTTCGCGCGACGCCTGAAATACGTTGTTCATCTGGCCATTCTGGCTGCGCAGTTCGTCATAGATGCCGCGCACGTCGAAAAGCGGCGAGTGGTAAGTCAGCATGATGCCGTCGGAGCGGCCGAACTCGCCCGCCGCGCCGGAGTTGAACGCGCCCGCCTGACCGCCCAGCGAGTACTGTCCTTGCACGTCGAACCCATGAAACACGGGGCTGTGATATTCGACGTTGTTGCTCGTCTGCTGCCAGTTGCGTCCGCGCACGAGTGATGCCGATGACACCGCCTGTTGCACGAAGGGATCGAATTCCCAGACGCCGTCGCTGTCAATGAACAGATTGCGGCCCGCCTGCAACTGCCCGAATGTCTTCGAGCTCAGTCCGACATAGGCGCGGCGCGACCAGAGACGTCCGCCCCCCGTGGTGCCGTTCATGATCTGGATCGCAGTTTCGAGATTGAACACCGACGTCAGGCCGCCGCCTAGATCTTCGTTGCCTTTGAGGCCCCACATGCTGGTGCCCCAGTCGCCGCCCTCGGCGCTCCATCGCGCGGATGTGCCGCCGGTACCGTTCGCGATGTGATTCAGATATTCGATGCCCCCGTCGAGGCGTCCATACATCGTGACGCTGGATTGTGCCATGGCGCCCGACGCGACAAAGGTGAAACCGGCCACCGCTTTCCGTACACAACCTTTCATGTTCGGTTCGACTCCGTTGGGGGTCCGCTCGGATGCGCGGAACCGATGCACGCGAACATAGCACCATCGCGAGAACTCGGCACAGATCCAGTAACCGCAACGGTCAAGAACTAGAAGATGATCTCAATCGAAATCCGTTTGCTGCGTCCCGCGCAGCTAGCGATCCAACGGGCAGCCGCGAGCAGCCATACTTCAGCCGGTCGAGGTCGCCATCGGTGATGCTACTTGTTTCGCCAAGCCGGCTCGCTTTCAGTCCCGAACGTCGCTAAGACCTTAGCGCGCACGTCGGACCTCGATGGTCGACACAGCTACGCAGATAAGAGCGTTCCATCCACCCTTTCGTGCTCAAGGGAAGGCCGGTGATCGAGGACACCCTCGACACGCTGAACACACTAGCGCAGGAGGCGCAGAGCCAGCAACGCGCGACAGCCGCCGCCGAGCGTTCACTCAGGATCGCGACGAACCGCTATCAGGCCGGCTCGGTTGACTATCTCAATGTCGCCAGCGCGCAGACCATTGCGCTCGAGAACCAGCGCAACGGCGAGACGATCGAAGCGCGCCGACTGAATGCTAGCGTTCGACTGCTCAAGGCGCTCGGAGGCGGCTGGGATCGCACCGCGCTGCGCGACACGGCGCCCGCAGCGCAATGACACCGTTGTCGTTTTGGCACTAGCTTCTCCGACCTTCAAACCTCCGTACAGACAGGAATTAGCAAATTCCTGCTGTACGTGGAATCGAGGCATGGTCATCGGATCGACGCCTGCATTCGCGTACGCCCTGATGCGCGCCAGCGGCCTCTGACTAAGCAACCTCGGCTTTCGACGGCGCCTCAAAGAATGACCGTTGATATTGAGGGAATGAAGGCGATCGCGATCAATCCGAGAAGCAACATACCGAGGTAAATCCAGATTCGCCTCGAAGCGCAGGCGAGCTCCAGAGCGCCGCGCCGCGCGAGATTTTCATGCTCAGGCTGCCTCCGTCTTGCCGACCATGTGCCCGGATCGCCCTTTGCGCGTCAAGAGCAGCAACGTTGCGACACTGACGAGCGTAAGGATGGCAAGCGGCATGAGCGCGAGGGAGTAACTGCCCGTTGCCTCCTTAACCCAGCCGTAGACGTTCACCATGAGGCCGCCACCAAGCAGATTTGCGATGGCGTTAATCGTTGCGAGGCCCGCCGCCGCCGCGCTGCCGGAGAGCATGTCGCCAGCGAGCGCCCAGAAAGGCCCTTTGAACGCATAAGCACCGACCAAAACGGCACAGAGCAGGCAGATCGTCGGGAGCAAGGCGCCGCTAAGCGACGTGGCGAATAGGCCCATACCGATAAGAAGCATCGGAATGACTGTGTGCCAGCGACGTTCCTTTACTCGGTCAGAGCGTCGGCCCCAATAGACCATCAACACGCACGCCAACGCGTAGGGTACGGAGTTAATGAGGCCTGTCTGCATAACGGTCAGGCCGTACGACTTGAGCAATTGTGGCTGCCACACGTTCAGGGTGCTACCCGCAGCCGACGCACAGGTATCGACAAGAGCAAGGCAAAGGACGTAGCGGTTTCGGAAGAGCTTCGTCAGCGGCATATCCAAGACTTTTTTTGGCGCCTTCGTCTCTGTCGCAAGTTCATTGGCGAGCCACGTGCGCTCTTCCTCCTTGAGCCATCTCGCTTGCTCCGGCTTGTTAGTCAAGAAGAACAGGCACATCAGACCAAGAAGCACAGTCGGCAGGCCTTCAAGGATAAAAAGCCAGTGCCATCCGCGCATCCCTGCGATTCCATCCATTTGCAGAAGCAGTGCGGACAGTGGTGAACCGACGAAGTTACCAAGCGGGATCGCCACCATGAATATAGCAACGATGCGAGCGCGGTACGACGCCGGAATCCAGTACGAGAGGTACAGTAGGACCCCCGGAAAGAAACCAGCCTCGGCAGCACGCATGGTGCCGAGATTCCGTACGTATTCAACACCCCTTCGTTGACGCGCTTGAGTTCATCGGCGTGCACATGGCTGTTCGGTTCGCTCGGCAATCGGAACGCGCGGCTCTCACCTCGCTGCCCGCGTCAAGTTTCTGGATTGACCTCGCCCAGAACGGTCAAATGCCTCTTCCTCCGCTGGTAGCACGCGCTATAACATGCGCTGTCGCGTCTCGCGGAGAATCATCGATACGGGATCGAACAAATCCGTCGTGCCCATGCGAACTGGTTGCGCCGCTCGTCGAAGCTCCGCTGGAAGTGTTTCGGAAGACGGGTGCGGACTGCGCCGTGTCGATGCCTCGCGCCGACGCTCACAGTGAGGCTTGCGGATGCGCGTGTCGCCCAGTCGCGGCGTTATCGCGCGTACTGTTCGAGCGCGTCAGCAAGGGCATCGAAGGTAGCGCGGCAGCGCGGGCTCGCGCGCAGATCTTCGTGCATCGTCACCCACGTTTCGAGCCGGAGCGCGAACGCTTTCGACAGCACGCGTACGAGACCATCACGGCGCGCAATCGCGACATGACATCCGCCGATTCCCGCACCCGCGCGGATCAGTGCGAGTTGCGCGAGATCGCTATCGGCGCGCATCGAAAACAACGCGTGACGAAAACCCGGCAACGTGCGGCTCACATCGCGAATGAACACGTTTGGCTGGTCGTAGCCGATGACCGCGTGTTCTGCGAGCGCCGCCATGCTGCGCGGCGTGCCGTGACGGTCGAGATAATCGCGCCGCGCATGGAGCCCGACCTCGATCACGCCGACTCGCCGCGCGACGAGTTGCGTCTGGCGCGGGCGCACCATGCGCACGGCAATATCCACTTCGCGCCTCAGCAAGTCCTGCACGCGGTTCGACAGCACGAGTTCGACGATCAATCGCGGATGCCGCTCGCGCAGCGCGGCGATGACCGGCGGCAGCACTTCGACCCCGACCACTTCGCTCGCGGATACGCGCACGACGCCCTGCACGCCCGCGCCGTCGTCGCCCGTGTGGCCGCTCGCCGCGCGCTTGAGCGATGCCGCCGTACTCTGCATCGCTTCGGCGTGCGACTGTAATGCAAGCGCAACGTCGGTCGGCTGAAGCCCGTTCTGCGAGCGCGTAAATAGACTTACCTTCAGCGCCCGTTCGAGCGCTTCAACGTGCCGCCCAGCCGTCGGCTGCGTGATGCCGAGCGCGCGCGCTGCACCCGACAGCGAGCCCTCGCGCAGCACTGCGAGGAACGTTCGGTAAAGCTCCCAGCCGATGTCGTCTGCCATACGTTTTTGAATATCGGATCAACGAGGTTCGCCAATTTTAATGTGTCCGCGAAGGGCGGAGAATGGCGTCATCGACAACCTGGGAGGCGTGACATGGCGCAAGGCGAAACGGTTCTGGTACTTGGGGCGACGGGCGGCATCGGCGGGGAAGTTGCGCGGCAATTGCGCGATGGGGGCTGGCGCGTGCACGGGCTGCGGCGTGGCGCGGGGGCATCGAAGGGCGACGGCATCGACTGGATTCACGGCGACGCGATGAACGCGGCCGACGTAATGCGCGCGGCACAGGGCGTATCCGTGATCGTGCACGCGGTAAATCCGCCAGGCTATAAGCGCTGGACCGAACTAGTGCTGCCGATGACCGACAACACCATCGCGGCGGCGAAGGCGCAGGGCGCTACCATCGTGTTGCCGGGCACGGTCTACAACTTCGGGCCGGACGCGTTTCCATTCATCGACGAAGACGCGCCACAGCATCCCGTCACGCGCAAAGGCGCGATTCGCGTGGAAATGGAAGCGCGTCTGCAACGCGCGAGCAAGGAAGGCGCGCGAGTGCTGATCGTGCGCGCGGGCGATTTCTTCGGGCCAAGAGCGGGCAATAACTGGCTCGCGCAAGGACTCGTGAAGCCAGGAAAGCCGGTGGCGAAGGTCAGCAATCCGGGTGCGCGTGACATCGGGCATCAATGGGCGTATCTACCCGATGTCGCTCGCACGATGGTTGAACTGCTTGCGCACCGCCATTCGCTCGATGCGTTCGCGCGCTTTCACATGAGCGGTCATTGGGACGAGGACGGCACCGGCTTTGCCGACGCGATCCGTCGCGTGGTCGCGCGGCGCACCGGGCGGGCGCCCGCTGTCGTCGGCTTTCCGTGGTGGCTGCTCGCGCTTGCCGCGCCGTTCAACGTAACATTCAGGGAGCTTCAGGAAATGCGCTATCTATGGACGACGTCCGTGCATCTGAATAACGCGCGGCTCGTGCAGACGCTCGGGCACGAGCCGCATACGCCGCTGGACGTGGCCGTCGAAAAGACGCTCATCGGACTCGGATGTCTCGCGCCTGATGTTCGAGCTTCGCTATCGAGCCTCGCTCCGTAAAGCGAGCGGCCGTTAAGATCCCCGCAGTACGTGAGCCTGCCGTCCGGCTAAGCATTCTGGCTTCCGCGCAATGCGGACGATGCTCGACTGGTAGCGTATTCAGGAACGGGTTCGCTCGGCTCGAAACTGTCGCACGACGAAACCTTCGAGCCCGCCCCACGAATCGCGTGTGCCTGACCGAGGGTGATTCTTCGGGCGGTTGATTGTCTTGCCCCCTTCTCAAAGGCATATCCTGAAGATGGTGACCTGAGATGTTCTTGAAGGCGGACGGAAACGCAGACGATTAGTTGCGCTCTGTGTTTCCTCGCGATTGTCGCCGGTTCACCAGCCATGGCCGAGTGGCAGGCGCCGGGCTGTTTCGACCGGCACATGCCTTGTGTCCTCAAGCGAATCGCCGGTGGAACTACCTGGCCCCACACAAGAGCGGACGTTGAACTGGAATCGACGCAATCGCGCCCTCGGAGAATCGCCCGTCTCCGCCCGCCACGTCTCACCGGTCATACCCCGGTGGCCGGCTCAAATCCACTGGTCGTTCGCGACAGTACGCTCGCTTGCCGCGCCGTCGCCTGTGTTCACGACACCTCGCGGCTCGATAAGCAGCAGCTTGACTTCTGCGTTTGCACAGGGCTTGTGCTCGACTCCCTTCGGAACGACTCCCAACTGTCCGGCACGTCGTATCACGACGCCCTTCAGGAAGAGCTGACGCGCCTGCGCAGCCAGCATCGGAATGTGCTGCTCTGGGAAGCGCACTCGATCGCGAGCGTGCTGCCGCGCCTTTTCGAAGGCAAGCTTCCGGACTTCAACATCGGTACGCAGGATGGCCGCACCGCCGCGCCCTCCGTGCAGGAAGCAATACAGCGCGTCGCCGCGGCGAGTCCGTTCACATGGATTGCGAACGGCCGCTTCAAGGGCGGCTTTATCACGCGGCACGCCGGCGCGCCGCAGGACGGCGTGCATGCGGTGCAACTGGAGATGTGCCAGTCCACCTATATGAGCGAAAACGCACCGTTCCACTATCTGCCCGAGATCGCGAAGAAAGTGGAGCCGGTGGTACGCGGCATGGTGAATGGCGCGCTCGACGCAATCGTCAAGCTGACTGCGAACGCCTCGCGGGCGAAATGAGCGCGAGACGTCCTTGCAGGACGTCTCGGCAATACCTTCTGAACACCGCGACCAGAGACGCTCTGGCCAATACACGCTTGCCGAGCTTCATCAGCGCTCGGAGCAGGCGATCAGGCTGGCGGGCGACGAGCCAACCGCATTCAACGCGCCGTGTACCCGCAGATTCATTCGTCGTGTTTCCATTTCCGATGATAGGTGCCTACTTCTTCCCATCCACGACGGCGACGACCTCGTCGCGCGTGTACTCCTTGTTCGCCAATGCACCAACCGGCGTTTTGGCCAGCACCGCGTCGAGTTCCTCCGGCTTCACTTCCAGAACCGGCATACGGATGTCGTGCGGCATCTTCTTGCCGGCGAGAAGCTGCTGCGTCACCCAGAAGGCGAACGAGGACGCGCCCGGCGGAATCGTCACCGACATCGTCTCGTAACCGCTCTTCTTCTGTTCGGCCCACCAGGCGAGTTCTTCCTGCCGGTTGCCGAGAATGATGATCGGCGTCGGCCGCCCCGCGGCCTTGAGCGCCTGCGCGGTGCCGAAGCCGTCGCCCCCTTGCGTGAGCACGCCGTCGACCTTCGGCAAAGTCGGCAGGATGCCCGCGACCTGCTTCTGCGCGACGGTCTGCGTCCAGTCCCCGTGCACCGAACCGACGATCTTCATCCCCGGATACTTCTTGAGTTCGTCAACGATGCCCTGATGAATCTCGTCGTCCACGGAGACGCCCGCGAGTCCGCGAATTTCGAGCAAGTTGCCCTTGCCGTTCAGCCGCTTCGCCAAGTAATCGACCTGCATGCGGCCCATGCCCTGAAAATCCACGGCAATGCGATACGCGCACGGCTCGGTTGCGATGCCATCGAACGATACGACCGTCACGCCCGCGCCGCACGCCTGCTTGATGACGCCGTTGAGCGCCGTGGGCGAAACGGCATCGACGGCGATGGCCTTGAAGCCTTGCAAGATGAGATTCTGGATCTGCTGAACCTGCTCTGTCGCCTGGCTTTCGGCTGTCGTGAAGCTGGGCGCCGCCGCGACGACCTTCTGCTTCACGGCCGGATCGGCGACGTTGGCCCAGCTCTTGAGCATCTGCTGGCGCCAGCTATTTCCCGCGTAGTTGTTCGACAGCGCGATCTTCATCGACGACGTATCGCCCGTCGCGACCTGCGCCGACGCGCCCGCCGATGCCGCGACCAGGCACAGCGCCACGGCCAGTGTTGTGATTCTCATGCTCGTCTCCTGTTATTGATGTTTTTACCGTCCCGCGCCACGCACGCCGACATGCAGCGAATAGATCGATGACGTCGCCGTAATGAACAGGCGATTTCGATGGATGCCGCCGAACGTCAGGTTCGCGACGACCTCGGGAATGAGGATCTTGCCGAGCAGCGTGCCGTCGGGTGCGTAGCAGTGCACGCCGTCCTCCGCGCTGGTCCAGACATTGCCGTGCTCGTCGACCCGCATGCCGTCCGGCACGCCGCTCTGCATCTCGATGAACACGCGTCCGTTACGCAATACGCCATCGCCCGATACATCGAACACGCGGATATGACGCGGCGCTTCTTCGTCGTGGGAAGCGGCCGAATCCGCGATGTAGATCTGCGATTCGTCCGGAGAAAACGCGAGGCCGTTGGGCTTCGCGAAGTCGTCGCAGACGAGATGCACACGCGCGCCGTCGGGCGATAGGCGATACACGTTGCATCGGCCGATCTCGCTCTCTGCGCGATAGCCTTCGTAGTCGCTCAAGATTCCGTAGTCGGGATCCGTGAACCAGATGTCGCCCTTCGAATCAACGACGACATCGTTCGGCGAGTTCAGCCGCTTGCCTTCGAAATGCGATGCAAGCACGGTCACGCTGCCGTCGTGCTCCGTGCGCGTCACGCGCCGCGCGCCATGCTCGCAACTCACGAGCCGCCCTTCGCGGTCGCGCGTGTTGCCGTTGCTGTAGTTCGACGGCGCGCGAAACACGCCGACGCCCATTCCCGGCGCCCAGCGCAGCATGCGGTTGTTCGGGATGTCGCTCCAGACGAACAGGTCCGTGGCCGGAAAATAGACCGGTCCTTCCGCCCAGAGGCATTCGTCCGTCACTTTGGAAAGGAACGCGTTCGGCTGCAGCAGCAGCCTGAAACGCGGATCATGCACTTCGAAATCGCTGGGTTTCATGTCTCCTCGTCCTTTGTGGATTGCGTGTCAGCGCGCCGGTTTTCCGCCGGCGGCGACCGTCACCGCGATGATGAGCACGCCGTACACGATCGAGCGCACGCCGGCATCGGCGCCGACCGCGTTGAGCGCGGCGTTGGTGAGAAACAGGAACATCGAGGCGCCCCATACGCCGACGATCGTCGCCTTGCCGCCCGTGACCAGCGTGCCGCCGATCACGACCACGGCGATCGAGATCAGCATGTACTCGACGCCCATATCGAGCGACGCGCCGCCTGATGTCGCCGCGAGCAGCAGCGCCGTGAGCGCCGCGATCATCGACGAAAGCACGTAGGCAAGGCAGCGCGTGCGATGCACGTTCACGCCCGCGAGCCACGCGGCGCGGGCGTTCTGTCCGATCGCCGAAAGCCTGCGGCCATACACGGCGCGATGAAGCAGCACCGCGAGCGCGACCGACAAGGCGAGCGCAACCAGCGCGATATACGGCACGTTGAAGAGCCGGCTCGTGGCGAATGCGCCCAGCGCGGGCGGCGGCGGCGGAAGCTGGCGCCCTTGCGTAATGGCGATCGACTGGATGATGAAGCTCGACGACAGCGTCGCGATGATCGGCGGAATGCGCAGCAGCCGGATCAGCATGTAGTTCGCGATCCCGACCGCGACGCCCACGCCGAGCGCCGCCGCGACGCCGAGCGCAATCTGGCCGTTGGAGCCGCCCATCGCGTGCATGCCGACGACGCCCGCGAGCGCGATCGTCGACGGCACCGAGAGGTCGATGTTGCCGACACCCGACGTGATGACGAGCATCTGCCCGAGACCGACCAGCACCATGAACACGCCGTAGGTGAGGGCCGTCTGCGCGACATTGCTCGCGATGCCGAAGCCGAAGATGCCGACGATACCGAACCACACGAGCACCGTGCCGACGAAAGACCACGCCCAGGGCGCTTGAACGCCCTTCAGCCGTTCCCACGCGGTATCGTTGTTGGCGAGCGCTTCACCGGAAGTCTGCGATTTCATTGCCGTTCCCCGCGTTGCAGCAGCACGCGCAAGGACAGCACGACGATCAGGATCGCGCCCTGCATGCCGACTTGCCAATCCGCCGAGATGTTGAGAAAGGCGAGGAACGACGCCGCGAGCGTGAGCGTGATGGCACCGAGCACCGCGCCGATGACCGATACGCGCCCGCCGACGAATTCGCCACCGCCGAGAATGACCGCCGCAATCGAGAGCAGCGTGTAGCGCAGCGCAAGGTTCGCGTCGGCGGAGGTCGTGAGCCCGAGCAGCGAAAGACCCGACAGCACGCCGAACACGCCCGCGATGCCGTAAAGCGTCGCCTTGCTGCGCACGAGCGACCAGCCGAAGCGCCGCATCGCGCGCGGATTGCCGCCCGCGCCGCGTATGCGCACGCCGGCCGAGGTGCGCATCAGCAGAATGTGCCCTGCGATGGCAATGAGCACCGACCACACGATCGGCGCGGCGATGAACGGCGTCTGATAGCTCATCGCCGTGCCGAGCCAGCCGGGGCTCGCGCCGCCCGGCGAAGGCAGCAGCACGATCGCGAGCCCGCTCCACACGAACGACAGCCCGAGCGTCACGACGATGGACGGAATCTGCCGCAGTTCGATCAGCGCGCCGACGGCTGCATACGCGAGCACACAGGCGACGAGCGCGAGCGCGCCGAGCCACGGCTCCTTGACGAGCAGCGTCGCGCCGATGCACGCGACGAGACTCACGAATGGACCGATGGACAAGTCGAGATCGTTGACGGTGATGATCGCGAGTTGCGCAAGCGTGGCGAGCACGATCGGCACGGCCAGATTGAGCAGCAGGCTCGACCCGAAATAGCTCATCACGGCGGGCTGCATGACGAGAATCGGCACGAGCACCGCGACGAGCGAGATGGCGGGAAGCAGCGCGCGCAGACGCGCTTGCGTGTCCCGGAACGTGATGCGCGCGGGGGTCATGCGGCCTGCTCCTCGAAGCTCGCAGCGAGCAGCGCTTCTTCCGTGCATTCGTCCGCATGCAAGACGCGCGTGACCGCCGACGAGCGAAAGACATACGTGCGGTCGCAATGCGACAGCTCGTCGTTTTCTGTCGTGTACCAGATGAACGTGCGGCCTTTCGCGGCTTCGTCGTGAACGAGCCGGTAGATGTCGCGCTTGGTGCCCACATCGACGCCGCGCGTCGGATCGTCCATCAGAATGAGCTGCGCGTCCGACGACAGCGCGCGCGCAAACAGCACCTTCTGCTGGTTGCCGCCCGAGAGCGACAGGATGCCCGCGCTCATCGGCGCGCCGCGTATGCCGATCTTCGTGCGCCACGCTTCCACGAGCGCGCGCGCCGCCGCGCGATCGACGAGTCCGCGCTTGCGCTTCGCACCGCCGAGAAGCCACCGCAAATCGAGATTCTGCGCGATGGACCACACCGGGAACACGCCGTCGCGCCCGCGATCGCCGGCAACGAATGCGGCTTTCATGCGGCCCGCGCCGTGGCTCGTCGCTGCCTCGTAGATGGCGAGCAGCGCTTCGGTCTGACCTTGGCCCGCGAGTCCGGCGAAGCCGACGATCTCTCCGCGCGATGCCTCGATCAGCGTATGTTTCCTTCCGCCGACGTTCCAGCGGAACGGTTTGTCATCGCTTTGTGCGTTGCGTATGCGGGCGGCCGCCGGCGTTTTCTCCGCTTCCAGATGCTGGCCCATCGCCTGAATGATCGACGCACGGTTCGCCTCGTTGCCCGGCAGCACGCCGACGATGCCGCCGTCGCGCATCACCATCACACGATTCGCGACGCGCTCTATCTCGCCGAGCATGTGCGTAATCAGCAGACAGGTGATGCCGCTCTCTGCCGCGCGCCGGACGAAGGCAAGCAGTTGATCGGCGGTATGGGCATCGAGCGACGAGGTCGGCTCGTCGAGGATCACGAGACGCACGGGCGCGTCCGTCACCGTGAACCCGCGCGCGATCTCGACCATCTGCTGTTGGGTGAGCGTCAGATCGGACACGAGTTCGTTGCCCTTCAGTCCGTTGCCCGGAAAAATCTCTTCGAGCTTGTCGCGCATGAGCGCCGTTGCCGTGCGCCGCCAGCCGCGCCCGCGCAATTGCGGATGCACGATCGTCATGTTTTCCGCGACCGTCAGGTTCGCGCACAGCGAGAGTTCCTGAAAGACGCAGCGCACGCCGGCCTTGCGCGCGGCGTTGGCGTCGTAGTGCGGCGCGCTTTGGCCGTCCACTTCGATACGGCCCTGCGTCGGCGCATACACGCCCGCGAGCACGGCCATGAGCGTCGATTTGCCCGCGCCGTTGTGTCCCGCGATGCCGACGCATTCGCCGCGCGTGAACGCGAAGTCGATGTCCGCGAGCGCGCGCACCCGGCCGAAGGTCTTGCCGACGCCTTCGAAGCGAATCAGCGTGCGCTCGTCCTCTGTATTGATAGTTGCGCCCATTCACATGCCTCCATGCGTGGCGTCATCGAATGCTTATTTCTTGTCGAGCAAGGCCACGGTCTGCGGCAGCGTATAAGTGACGTCGGCGATTCCACCCGGCGGCGTCGCGGCGAGCCTCGCCGGCAACTCCTGCTGCGAGATGGCGAGCAGCGGCACGTTAATGGTGACTTCCTTCGGAATCTTCTTGCCCGCGAGCACTTGCTGCGCCACCCAGAACGCGAACGAGACCGCGCCCGGCGGATTCGACAGCGAGCGCGACTGATAACCGGTCTTCGCCTGCTCGCTCCACCATTGCAGTTCGGGATAGGTGCTGCCGATGACCATCGGCGGCGCGGGACGATTGGCGGCCTTGAACGCCTGCGCGATACCGAACGACATCTCGCCTTCGGTCGCCACGCCATCGACTTGCGGTAGCGTCGGGAGAATGCCGGCCACAGCCTTCTGCGCGACCGATTGCGTCCAGTCGCCGTTCACCGAGCCGACGAGCTTGAGCCCCGGATGCTTCTTGAGCCCTTCGAGCACGCCTTCGTGCATGAGGTTGTCGACGGAGATGCCGGCCACGCCGCGCACTTCCAGTATGTTGCCGTGGCCATTGAGCTTCGTCGCCAGATAGTCGACGCCCTGCTCCGCCCAGCCCTTGAAGTCGAAATTGACGCGATACGCGCACGGCTCGTCGACGACGCCGTCGAACGAGACGACGACGACGCCCGCGGCGCATGCCTTCTTGATGGTGCCGTTGAGCGCGGTCGGCGAAACGGCGTCGATGACGATCGCGTTATAGCCTTGCAGGATCAGGTTCTGAACCTGCTGCGCCTGCTCCGTCACCTGATTCTCGGCGGTCGTGAAAGCGGGCGCGGCCGCGATCTTCTTGTCCGCCACCGCTTGCTGGGCGACGGCGTTCCAGCTCTTGAGCATCGACTGCCGCCACGCGTTGCCCGCGAAGCTATTCGACAGGGCGATTTTTTTCTGCGTGGTGTCGCCCGTTGCGACCTGCGCGTGCGCGGCGCCTGCGAGCATGCAGACGGCGAGCGCGAGCGCGGCTCTTGCCTGCACTCCTTCACGGAACATCGGGTTGTCTCCTTTCATTTTTCTTGTGGAGAGGCGCTGCGCGACTTCATCTACAGCACGCCCCTTCCAGGCGCATCGGGCGCGGTGCCGATGCGACGCTTCCAGTCAGTCTGCTTGATTCGTCCTGCGGTCAGGCCAATCGCGGTGGTCAGGCCACTCGATCGCGGAGCCAGTATAACGACAGTTTCGCGATTCGTGCAATTGCGCGCGTTACCGGTAACAGCGTGGCGCAGCGGCTTCGCCCCGGCTCACCAATCCCGCGGCATTGACGACGTGGATATTCTTCAGGAACGATGCCTCGCCGGGCCGCTTCTCCACATATTCGAGCGCATCGTCGCGTTCGTCGGATGCGGGCGTGTAGCGGTCGCGCCCAAGCAGCACACGATGGGCGATGCCGGCGAGTTCGGGCCGCGCATGCAGATCGACCGTGTAGCCCGTGCCGCGATCACGAAATCGAATTCGAACGTGCCGTCTTCCGCACGCGCGCGCACGCGGTTGTCATCGACGACGGCTTCGTGCCAGGGCGCAACCCGATGCAGATGGAAGTTCGCATGACGCGCCACGCGTTCGATGGCGTCGGCGGGTGCAGTCGAGCCCGCGCGACGGAACCGCAGCGCCTGGCGCCAGCGCACGGCATCGCGGAAAGTTATCGTATGCGCCGGGATACGCGCGTGCGCGGCTCACCGGGACCGCAGTCCATGTTTGAAGCACTCACAAACTCGGGCGAGGTGCACAGCGCACGCTCTTTCGAGTTAAGACCGAGTCTGTGCCCGTCTGCATGCAAATGCCGGGCGCTTTGGATTAGAAAACCAATCCTTGGTACGCTTCTTTTATTGCGATCGAGTCCATCGGGAAGCGCTTCCATAGCTGCGTACCTCGT
This sequence comes from Caballeronia sp. AZ1_KS37, assembly GCF_023631165.1. Classification (NCBI taxonomy): domain Bacteria; kingdom Pseudomonadati; phylum Pseudomonadota; class Betaproteobacteria; order Burkholderiales; family Burkholderiaceae; genus Caballeronia; species Caballeronia sp. AZ1_KS37. The sequence goes on from NZ_JALQDP010000048.1 coordinate 143,413, forward strand.
CCCCCAAGGGCAGCACACGCGTCACAAGCAACTCGACGTGCCTTGCGCCGAGCGCGATGTGGGCATCGCGCAAAGCACTCGTCACGCGAGACATATCGAACTCGGTAAGGCCCCCGCAATTTCCCTTGCTACCAATCCGAAGCCGATATTAAATAGCGATGCATTCCTCACGTCTTTTGCAAGGTGCTCGTCGCATCGAGTGCGCGCCACGCTCGACGCACGCTATGGCTCTCGCGACACCTCATTCAATGCTAACTCCCGGCGCCTATATTTCGTTGCAATCCGAAGCACGAACGAAGGGAGCAACAGCGTGGACAATCCATTCGACGACGATCAGGGCACATTCCGTGTGCTGATCAACGAATTGCAGCAGCGCTCGCTTTGGCCCGCTCATCTCGAGGTTCCGGACGGCTGGACGGTGGAGTATCCAGATTGCTCACGCAGGCAATGCCTGGACTACATCGAACAGAACTGGACTGCACGGTCCTGATGATTCTCGATCTGGGAGTGGGAAATGGCCAAGCGCATTGTGAAAGTGATCGACCTCGTTCCGGGACGCAGCGTTCAGCTTCCGTCCATCGATAATGAAACGCTCAGACACGGACAATTCTGGAGCGACCATGTCTGCGCTCAGAAACCTGTTGTCATCAGTGGAGCGGTGCGCAACTGGCCTGCTCTCCGGAAATGGAACGCACCCGGCTATCTCGAAGCATTGACGGATAGCGAAGTCGGCATCTCGGATGCGTTCAACGCCTCGCCCACCGGTCTCTGGTATGCAAATCTCCCGAAGCTGAAACTCAATCAGGCCATTACGCGTCTGCGCGACGCAGGGCCGGACGAGACGCATGCGATCCGCGCGCTCCCTATTCCGTCGGAATGGAAACCCGATCTCGGCCATTATGAGTTTCTCGAAAGAGAGCACGATCGACCGCCGCGCGCATATGCACAAGACCGGCTCTTCATCTATCGGAATGCTTCGACCGAATGGCACTACCACACGACCGACGAGACGCTAACCACGCAGATCATCGGCACCAAGCGCATTTCCATGTTCAGGCTGTCCAGTGAAAACTGGCAAGCGTATGCCGTGCCGATCAAGTCCAATCTTCATCACATGAATGACGGCGCGCGCTTCTTTCCCGCGGACGGTGCACTGACGAAGTTCGAAACCACGCTTGCGCCCGGCGACGTTCTCTATATCCCACCGTTCTGGTGGCATGGCGTCGATCCCGCCGATAACGATTTCGGCATCACACTCGCTCATTGTTTCAGAACGCCGCTCAATCGCCTCGGTTCACTGAGCGATCCCGCGGTGAAAGACGTCATCCGCGCGCAGCACAGCGCCATGCTCGCGTTCCGGATGAGAGCGTTCGTCGCCCTCGGTTCGCTTTCGAGGCTCGTGACTCCCTGAGTTTCACATTCATACCCGCGGCCAATCGAGGCGCGTTTGCGTCGCTTTACGCCGCCGCATCAGTCTGACGAACACGCAAGGACCTGTGCCAGATGCAACCACGCGCGAACGCGCGTGCGCTTCTTCCACGCGTTCCGATGACGACGTTCTCGACTATCGCTTTCAGAGCACGCGCGTGCTCTCCACTACGGATCGACGCCATGCACGGTTTTCCCATCACGCCCGCTCAATCGGGCATCTTCTTTCGACAGCAACTCGATTTGCGCGATCCGCGCTTCAATCTTGCTCAACTCACGGAGATCATCGGACCGCTCGATGTCGATGCGCTTCAGGCAGCGCTGCGGCAAACCATCGACGAAGCCGAAGGCATGCGCGTGCGCCTCTTCGTCACCGACGGCTTGCCGCGTCAGACCGTTCCCGATGAGCCGTTGCACTTCACACTGCGCGTGGTCGATGTAAGCGATGCACCCGATCCGCTGGAAGCGATCGATCGCGCTGTGCAGATCGCGCTCGCCACCGCCTTCGACCTCGGCCATTGGCCGCTATTCGATGGGCAGCTCTTTCAGGCGAGCCCCACGCGCTTCTTCTTCTTTCAGCGGATTCACCATGTAGCGTTCGATGGCTTTTCGTTTTTGCTGTTCACGCAGCGGCTCGCAGCCATTTACTCGGCACTGATCCAAGGAGACGATCCCGCACCGTCCGGCTGGGCGCGTCTTGCCGATCTCCTCGATAACGACGCCGAGTATCGCGCGTCCAGCGCCTTCGAAAACGATCGGCAGTTCTGGCACGAATACATGGCGGGTTGCCCCGAGCCTGTGATCCTCTCGGCATGCATGGCGCCCGAGCCGATGCCCGCAGAAGCCTATTCGCAGGCGAGCGCGCGGATCCGTCTGTCGCCCGACACGACCGCGCGCATGCGCGATATGGCCGAACGCAACGGCACGACCTGGCCGCAAATCATGACGGCGGTCATGGCCGCCTATGTCGCACGTCTGAGCGGCCAGCCCGAAGTGGTGCTCGGGTTGCCCGTCACCGCACGCGTCGGACGTCTGGCGAGAAGCGTGCCGGGCATGTTGTCGAATGCGCTGCCGTTACGAGCGATCGTCGACGAACGCACGACCATCGTCGATCTTCTCGATGCCGTAACACGGCAAAGCCGCCGCGTACTGCGTCATCAGCGCTATCGCGTGAAAGATATCCGGCGCGATGTCGGCCGCATCGAAGCCGACAGGCCGCTCTTCGGTCCCACGGTGAACATCATGCCGGAGTACAGCCGTGCGCTGAACTTCGCGGGCTGCATCATCGGCTCGAATCGCTCGTTCTATGGCACGCCCGATGATCTCGCGCTGATCGTGCATGACCAGGGCGATGAACTTGGCATCGAATTGATGTTCGATGGCAATCCGTTGCTCTATACGCCCGAGTCCGTCGAGGCGCACTCGCGCCGCTTCACACGTCTCCTCGAACAAGTGCTCGATCGGCCCGATGCGCCGCTGCATACGCTTCAGCTCGTGTTACCTGAAAGGCAGGCGCTCCTCGAACGCTGGAACGACACGACCGCGCCGTATCCGGAGCATGAGTGCATTCAGCGGCTTCTCGAGCAGCAGGCACGGCTCACACCCGACGCCGTCGCACTCGTCTGCGATGGCGCATCGCTCACGTTTGCGCAGCTCAATGCGCGCGCGAACCGGCTCGCGCATCGGCTCATCGCGCTCGGCGTGCGTCCCGAAGGTCGCGTCGCCTTGTGTATGGAGCGCGGCATCGGCGCGATCGTCGCGTTGTTCGGCATACTCAAGTCGGGCGGCGCTTACATCCCGCTCGATCCAGCTTACCCGGGCGAACGTCTGAGTTACATACTCGGCGATGCCTCGCCTCGGTTGCTCGTCGCCGATGCAGCGGGCCGTCACGCGCTCGGTGATATCGGCGCGCTTACGGTGCTCGATCCGGATGCATCGCTCGACGATGCGCTGCCGAACGACGATCCGCATGTGCCCGCCCTCGCCTCGCATCATCTCGCGTATGTCATCTACACGTCGGGGTCCACCGGCAAGCCCAAGGGCGTGATGGTCGAGCACCGGCACGTGATGAACCTGCATCATGCGTTGCAGTCGACCGTGTTCGCGCAGTGCGCGCCGCATGCGGGCGTGACGCTGAACGCAAGCATCGCCTTCGATGCGTCCGTGCAGAATCTGACCGCGTTGCTGTCCGGGCATCGGCTCGTCATCGTTCCCGCCGATGTGCGCACCGACGCGATGGCGCTCGTCGATTTTCTCGACACATCCGGTATCGACGTTTTCGACTGCACGCCGACGCAACTCGAATCGCTGTTCTCGGCCGGTCTGCTCGAACGACGGCAAGCGCCACTGACCGTGCTCGTCGGCGGTGAACCGCTCACGCCGCAGACGTGGAGCCGTCTTGCGCGCGCACAAGGCATACGTGCGTTCAACGTCTATGGTCCGACCGAATGCACGGTAGATGCGACTTTCGCGGAGATCACGCATGAACAGGCGCGACCGGTTATCGGCAAGCCGCTCGCCAACACGCGCACGTATGTGCTCGACGCACGGCGTCGCACGGTGCCGCCTGGCGCGGTGGGCGAGCTGTATATCGGCGGCGCGGGTGTCGCGCGCGGCTATCTGAATCGTCCCGAGCTCACGGCCGAGCGCTTTCTCGACGATCCGTTCGTGTCCGGCGCACGCATGTACCGCACCGGCGATCTCGCCCGCTTTCATCTCGACGGCAATATCGAATTCCTCGGACGCAATGATCTGCAAATCAAGATTCGCGGCTTCCGCATCGAGCCCGGCGAGATCGAGACGCAGATCGCGAGTCATCCGGCCGTGCGCGATGCGGTGGTGATTGCGCGTTCGCGCACGCCCGGCTCGCAGGATCAGCAACTCATCGCCTATGTCACCGCACGCGATGAATTCGGCATCGACGCAAGCGACTTGCGCGAACATCTGAGCACGCGTCTTCCCGACTATATGACGCCCGCCGCGTTCGTTGCGCTCGATGCGCTGCCGCTTACGCCGAGCGGCAAGCTCGATCGCCGCGCGTTGCCCGATCCGCAAGCCGACGCCTTCGCGCTGCGTCCCTTCGAAGCACCGCAAGGTCGCACCGAAAGCGCGCTTGCCGAACTGTGGGCTGAACTGCTGGGAATCGAACGTGTCGGTCGGCATGACAATTTTTTCGCGCTCGGCGGCCACTCGCTGCTCGCGGTGACGTTGATCGAGCGCTTGCGGCGCATCGGGCTGCAAGCGAGCGTGCGAGATCTCTTCGCGACGCCCGTGCTCAGCGCATTCGCCGATGCCATCGATTACGCCGCGCCGAAGTCCGACATTGTCGTGCCGCCCAATGTCATCACGCCCGCGAACAGCGCCATCACGCCGGACATGCTGCCGCTCATCTCGCTGACGCAGACGGATATCGATCGCATCGCCGATCAAATGCCTGGCGGAATCTCTAACGTTCAGGATATCTATGCACTCGCGCCGCTTCAGGAAGGCATCCTGTTTCATCACATGCTCACGACGGAAGGCGATCCGTATCTGCAAACCGCGCGCCTCGCGTTCGACAGCCGCGCCCGTCTCGATGCATGGGTCGATGCGTTGCAACAGGTCGTCGCGCGGCATGACATTCTGCGCACTGCGTTCGTTCACGAAGGCGTGACGACGGCGGCGCAAGTCGTCCTGCGTCATGCGCCCGTGACGATCGTCGAAGTCGACGATCTGACGCATCATTTCGATGCGCGCACGCAGCGCCTCGATCTCGCTCGCGCGCCCCTGATGCAGATTGCAATCGCACGCGACGCGAGCGGGGATCGCTGGCTGATGCAATTGAACTGGCATCATCTGATCGGCGATCATGCGACGCTCGAGGTCATGCATGCGGAAATCGGCGCGATTCTCGATGGCCGCGCGCACGCGTTGGGCGCGGCGCAACCATTCCGCGACCTTGTCGCGCAGGCCCGGCTCGGGGCGAACCATGACGCGCAGGAAGCCTTTTTCCGCGACATGCTCGCCGATGTCAGCGAGCCCACGTTGCCGTTCGGCTTGACCGATGTGCATCACGACGGCTCGGCCGTCGCCGAAGCGCACATCACGCTGCCCGCCGAACTCGATGCGCGTCTGCGCGCGCAGGCCCGGCATATCGGCGTCAGTCTCGCGAGTCTCTGTCATCTCGCGTGGGCGCGCGTGTTGAACGCGGGCAGCGCACTGGATTCCGATGGGTGCGTGGTATTCGGCACCGTGTTGCTCGGACGCATGCAGGCGGGCGTCGACCAGGCGCTCGGGCTCGTAATCAACACCTTGCCGGTTCGCTTCGACATCGACGACGCTTCCGTCGCTGACAGCGCGCGTCTTGCGCATGACCGTCTCGCCGCGCTGCTGCAGCATCAGCATGCCCCGCTCGCGCTCGCTCAACGATGCAGCGGCGTCGCCGCGCCCGCGCCGCTCTTCAATGCGCTGCTCAACTATCGTCATAATCGCGCATCCGACGACCGGCACACGGCCTTCGACGGCATCGAACTGCTCGGCGCCGAAGAGCGCACCAATTATCCGCTGACGTTGTGCGTCGATGACAACGGCGATAGTCTCGGTCTCATCGCGCAGACCGTTGCGCCGCTGTCGCCCGCACAGCTCTGTGGATATATGGCGCAGGCTTTGTCGAGCCTTGCGCACGCACTCGAAGAAGCGCCGCAAACGCCGGTGAATCAGCTCGACGTCGTGCCGCCCGACACGCATGAGCTGCTGGTGAAGACATGGAACGACACGGCTTCGTATCCATCGGACATGTGCATTCACCAGCTTTTCGAGCAACAGGCCAGGCGCGTGCCCGACGCGGTGGCGCTCGTCTTCCAAGATCAATCGATGACCTATGCGCAACTCAATGCGCGAGCGAACCGGCTCGCGCATCGTCTGATCGCGCTGGGCGTGGGACCGGAAGATCGCGTCGCGTTATGCGTGGAGCGTGGCATCGGCATGATGGTCGCGTTGCTCGCGATCCTCAAGTCCGGTGGCGCTTATGTGCCGCTCGATCCCGCTTATTCGGGCGAGCGCCTGAGCCACATTCTCAGCGACTCGACGCCGCGCCTGTTGCTCGCCGACGCCCCCGGCCGCGCGGCGCTCGGCGATACGGGCGAGCTTACCGTGATCGATCCCGATGCATTGCTCGACGACGACATCTCGCAAGAGGATCCGGTCACGGCCGTCGCTCCGTCGCATCTCGCATACGTGATCTACACGTCCGGTTCTACCGGCAAGCCCAAGGGTGTGATGATCGAGCACGCGCAGATCGTTCGCCTCTTCGATGCGACGCACGACTGGTTCAATTTCGATGAACGCGACGTATGGTGCCTGTTCCACTCGTTCGCCTTCGACTTCTCGGTCTGGGAAATGTGGGGCGCGCTGCGTTATGGCGGCAAGCTCGTGATCGTGCCGCAACAGCTTGCGCGCTTCGCGCCCGACTTTCTTCGACTGCTTCAGCGGGAACGCGTGACCGTACTGAATCAGACACCGAGCGCGTTTCGCGCATTGATTCAGGCGCAGGAGACGAACGATGCGCCCACCGCGTTGCGCTATGTGATATTCGGCGGCGAGGCGTTGAATCCTTCGATGCTGGAGGCGTGGTACGCGCGTCATTCGGATCGGCATCCGCGCCTCGTCAACATGTACGGCATCACCGAGACGACCGTGCATGTGACTTATCGACCGCTCGATCGCGAAGACTGCGCGGACAGCCACAGCCCGATCGGCGTGCGCATTCCTGACCTCACGATCTATCTGCTCGATGCGCAACAGCGGCTCGCGCCTGTCGGTGCGGTCGGCGAGTTGTATGTCGGCGGCGCGGGCGTGGCGCGCGGCTATCTCAATCGGCCCGAGCTGACCGCGGAGCGTTTCATCGACGATCCCTTCGTTCCGGGCGCGCGGCTCTATCGCACGGGCGATCTCGGACGGTATCGTCCCGATGGCAGTCTGGAGTTTTTCGGGCGCAACGATCATCAGGTCAAGATTCGAGGCTTTCGTATCGAGTTGGGAGAGATCGAAGCGCAGATCGCCAGTCATCCGGCGGTGCGCGAAGCCGTCGTCATCGCGCGCGCACGCGATGAAGCGACGCAGGATCAGCAACTCATCGCCTATATCACCGGCGTTTCCGACATCGACACGAGCGACCTTCGCGAGCATCTCGGTTCGCGTCTGCCGGATTACATGGTGCCGTCCGCGTTCGTGACGCTCGATGCCTTGCCGCTGACGACGAACGGCAAGCTGGATCGACGCGCGCTGCCTGATCCGCAATGGCAGAACCTCGCCGTGTATGTCGCGCCGCGGACATCGCTCGAGACATCGCTTGCCGAGTGCTTTGCCAGCGTGCTCGGCCTCGAACGCGTGAGCATCTTCGATGACTTCTTTGCGCTTGGCGGGCATTCGCTGCTCGCCACGCAACTCGTCTCGCGACTGCGCGAAGCCCTGTCGATCGAATTGTCCTTGCGCACGCTGTTCGATGCGCCGAGCGTCGCCGCGCTCGCCGACGCGTTGGAGGACACGGCTCATCGCGCCGGGGCGCGCCCGCCGTTGCAAGCGTTGCCGCGTCCCGCGCAACTGCCGCTGTCGTTCGCACAGGAACGCTTGTGGTTCCTCGATCAACTCGATCCGGGACAATCGACGTACAACATACCCGTCGCCGTGCGCCTTTCCGGCTCGCTCGATGTTCACGCATTCGAAACCGCGTTGAACGCGCTCGTGGCACGTCACGAGAGCCTTCGCACATCGTTCGTGGAGCACGACGGCCAAGCGATGCAATGCATAGCGTCCAGCCTGAAGATCGCGCTGCCGATCATCGAACTCGATGAACGCGTCGCCGATGAGCAAAGCGCCGAGGTCCGCCGTCTCGCGCAGATCGAAGCCTCGCGCGCCTTCGATCTTCAACATGGACCGCTGCTTCGCGCGCGATTGCTGCGGTTGTCATCCGCTGAACATGTCCTGTTGTTCACGATGCATCACATCGTCTCGGACGGCTGGTCTATCGGCGTGCTCGTTCGCGAACTCGGCGCATGCTATACGGCTGCCGTGCGCAAGGAGCCGGTTGCGCTTCCGCCCTTGCCCGTGCAGTACGCCGACTTCACGATTTGGCAGCGTGCCTGGCTCGCCGATGCGGAACTGGAACGCCAGACGCAATACTGGCGCGGTCGTCTTGCCGATCTCGCGCCGCTGGACTTGCCTCTCGACCGTCCACGCCCCGCACAGATCAGCGGACGCGGCGCGACCTTGCCTTTCGCGCTCAGCCCCGCGCTGTGCGAACGGCTGTATGCGTTCGCGCAGCGGGAAGGCGTCACGCCTTTCATGCTGCTACTCGCCGTGTTCCAGACGCTGCTTGCGCGCCTGTCCGGACAGAACGATGTCGCCGTCGGCTCGCCCATCGCCAATCGCACGCATGCACAGATCGAGCCACTCATCGGCCTCTTCGTCAATACGCTCGTGCTGCGCGCCGATCTTTCGGGATCGCCGTCGTTGCGTACGCTGCTCACGCAAGTCCGCGAAACGACGCTCGCTGCTTACGCGCATCAGGATTTGCCGTTCGAAAAGCTCGTCGAAGCACTCGCGCCGGTTCGGGACACTAGCCGCCCCGCGTTGTTTCAGGTGATGTTCGTGTTACAGAACGCGCCGCTCGAACCACTCGCGATGCCCGGCCTCACGCTGGAACCGCTGCCACCGGCCGAAGCCGGCGCCAAGTTCGATCTCACGTTGGACCTGACTCATACGCAAGACCATCTGACCGGCAGCCTGAACTACGCCACCGACCTCTTCGATGAACGCACCATCGCGCGCTTCGGCGAGCGCTTCGCGCGCTTGCTCGAACAGGCGCTCGATCAGCCCGATGCGCCGCTCTTTGCGCTCGACATCGTGCTGCCCGAGGAGCACGCGCTCCTCGAACGATGGAATGACACGGCAACGGCTTATCGCGACGATGTTTGCATTCAGCAACTCTTCGAAGAGCAAGTCCGGCGCACGCCGGATGCCCTCGCGCTCATCTTCGCGGACCAGTCGCTCACGTACACGCAGCTCGATGCGCGCGCGAACCTGCTTGCGCATGGGCTGATCGCGCTCGGCGTGCAAGCGGAAGATCGCGTCGCGTTCTGCATGGAACGCGGCATCGGAGGAATCGTCGCGTTGATGGCGATACTGAAGGCAGGCGGCGCGTACGTGCCGCTCGATCCCGCTTATCCGGGCGAACGCCTGACGCATATCCTCACCGATGCGATGCCTCGTCTGCTCATTGCCGATGCCGCCGGTCGCGAAGCATTGGGCGACACGGGTTCGCTCACTGTCATCGATCCGCAAGCAGCGCTCGACGACGCGTATCCGCAGGATGATCCGCGCCCGAACGTCAGCCCGAACAACCTTGCTTACGTGATCTACACATCGGGTTCGACCGGCAAGCCCAAAGGCGTGGCGATCGAGCACGGAACGCTCGTCGCGTCCACCTTCGCGCGGCACCGGTTCTATGAGCGCGCACCGAACGAACGCTTCCTGCTGCTGTCGTCGCTCGCGTTCGACAGCTCCGTCGCGGGCCTATTCGGCACACTCACGAACGGAGGCTGTCTTGCGCTCGTCGATCTCGATACCGCGCGAGACCCGCACGCGATCATCGAACTGGTGCGGCATCGCGACATCACGCGTGTGTTGTGCGTGCCGTCGCTCGGTCAGGCCATTCTCGACAGTATGTCGTCGAGCGATGATCATAAGCTTCGCGAGATCATCGTAGCGGGCGAAGCGTGCCCGCCCGGACTCGCGAAGCAAAGCTCCACGCTGCCTCGACCGGTCCCCCTCTACAACGAATACGGTCCGACGGAAGCGACGGTTTGGGCGACCGCGTATCGGTGCCTGCCGGAAGAGTCGAACCCGGTGCCGATCGGCGGTCCCATCGCGAACACGCGCATCTATCTGCTCGACGCCGAGCGCCGCCTGATGCCTGTCGGCGCCGTGGGCGAACTCTATGTCGGCGGCGCGGGTGTCGGACGCGGCTATCTGAACCGTCCCGAACTCACCGCCGAGCGCTTCGTCGACGATCCCTTCGTACCGGGCGGGCGCATGTATCGCACCGGCGACATCGCACGCTATCGCGCCGATGGCAACATCGAATTTCTCGGACGCAACGATCATCAAGTCAAGATTCGCGGTTTCCGTATCGAACTCGGCGAGATCGAGGCGCAGATCGCGAGTCATCCGTCGGTGCGGGAGGCTGTCGTCATCGCGCGCGCGCGGCATGAAGCGACGCAGGATCAGCAACTCATCGCGTACGTCACCGGTACGGACGAGATCGACGCGGGCATGTTGCGCGAACATCTTGCATCGGGCTTACCCGATTACATGGTGCCCTCGGCGTTCGTGGTGCTCGATGCCTTGCCGCTGACGCCCAACGGCAAGCTCGATCGTCGCGCATTGCCCGATCCGCAGTGGCAGGATCAGGCCACATATGTCGCGCCGCGCACATCGCTGGAAGAAACCCTCGCGCAATGCTTTGCCAGTGTGCTCGGCCTTCAACGTGTCGCCGTGTTCGACAACTTCTTCTCGCTGGGCGGTCATTCGCTGCTGGCCACGCAACTCGTTTCGCGCGTGCGCCAAGCGCTCTCCATCGACTTGCCGCTGCGTGCCTTGTTCGATGCGCCAAGCGTTGCAGCGCTTGCCCAAGTGCTTGCGCTCGATGAGTCACGCCGCGTCGCGAGCGCCTTGCCGCCTCTGCAAGCACGCGAGCGACCCGCTCATCTGCCGCTTTCCTTCGCGCAGGAACGTATGTGGTTCCTCGAACAACTGGATCCCGGACAATCCGCGTATAACATTCCAGTCGCGGTGCGTCTGAACGGATCGCTCGATGTGCCGTCATTCGAGACCGCGCTGAACGCGCTCGTGGAGCGTCACGAGAGCTTGCGAACCACGTTCGCGCAATACGACGGACAGGCCGTGCAATGCATCGCGCCGCACTTGCACATCGTGCTGCCGGTCATCGCGCTCGATGCGCTTGCATCTGGTGCGCACGCCGCCGAACTGCGTCGACTCGCGCAGGACGAAGCCACGCGGGCATTCGATCTTCAGCGCGGTCCGTTGCTGCGCGCACTCCTGCTGCGCGTTGCACAAGACGAACATGTGCTGCTGTTCACGATGCATCATATCGTCTCGGATGGCTGGTCGACGGGCGTGCTCGTGCGTGAACTCGGTGCGGGCTATGCGGCTGCGTTACGCAATGAGCCTGTTTCACTGCCGCCGCTGGCCGTGCAATACGCCGACTTCACCTTGTGGCAGCGCGATTGGCTGGCGGGTGCAGAACTCGACCGTCAGACGCAATACTGGCGCAATCAGCTCGCCGAACTCGCACCGCTGAACCTGCCCGCCGATCGCCCACGTCCATCGCAAATGAGCGGACGCGGTGCGAGTGTGCCATTCGCGGTAGGTGCCGCCTTATGCGAACGGATCGACGCGCTTGCGAATCGGGAGGGCGTCACGCCGTTCATGCTGCTGCTCGCCGTGTTCCAGACGCTGCTCGCGCGACTGTCCGGTCAAAACGACATCGCCATAGGGTCGCCGATCGCAAACCGCACGCATGCGCAGACGGAACCGCTCATCGGCCTGTTCGTGAACACGCTCGTCTTGCGCGCCGATCTTTCGGGATCGCCGTCGCTGCGTGAACTGCTCGCGCAAGTGCGTGAGACCACGCTCGCCGCTTACGCCCATCAGGACTTGCCGTTCGAGAAGCTCGTCGAAGCGCTCGCGCCGGTTCGCGACACCAGCCGCACGGCGTTGTTCCACGTCATGTTCGTCCTTCAGAACGCGCCGATGGAGCCGCTCTCGCTGCCCGGCCTGACGCTGGAAGTGATGCGCCCCGCCGATGCCGGCGCGAAGTTCGATCTCACGCTGAATCTGACGCATACACAAGATCGATTCCAAGGCACGCTCGCTTATGCGACCGACCTGTTCGATGAACAGACGATCGTGCGCTTGGGCGAACGCTTCACGCGTCTGCTCGAACAGGCGCTCGATCAACCGGATGCGCCCTTGCACGCGTTCGAACTGGTGCTGCCTGACGAGCATGCGCTGCTCGAACGATGGAACGACACGGCCGAGGCGCATCCCGAAGATGTATGCGTCCATCGTCTGTTCGAGCAGCAGGTTCGGCGCTCGCCTGAAGCGACCGCGCTGGTATTCGAAGGCGAATCGCTCACGTATGCCGAACTCAATGCGCGCGCGAATCGGCTTGCGCATCGAATGATCGCGCTCGGCGTCCGGCCGGACGATCGCGTCGCGCTGTGCATGCAGCGCAGCATCGGCATGATCGTCGCGTTGATGGCGATACTCAAGGCAGGCGGCGCTTACGTGCCGCTCGATCCGGCTTATCCGGGCGAGCGCCTGAACCATATCCTCACCGATGCCGCGCCGCGTCTGCTGCTCGCCGATGCCGCGGGCCGGGAAGCATTGGGCGACACCGGCGCGCTCGACGTACTCGATATCGATGCATCGCTCGATGAAGCGCTCCCACAAGAGAACCCGCAAACGAACGTCGCACCGCATCATCTCGCCTACGTCATCTACACCTCCGGCTCCACCGGCAAGCCCAAGGGCGTGATGGTCGAACATCGCCATGTCGTGAATCTGCATTACGCGCTGCAATCGACGGTGTTCGCACGTTGCGCCGCGCGCTCCGGCATCGGTCTGAACGCGAGCATCGCGTTCGACTCTTCATTGAAGAGCCTCACGGCGCTGCTTGCAGGTCATCGACTGATCGTGATTCCCGCGGACGTGCGCACCGATAGTGCGGTGCTCATCGACTATCTGAACAACGCCGATATCGACGCGCTCGACTGCACGCCCACTCAACTCGATGTCATGCTCGCCAGCGGCTTGCTCGAACGCCGGCGGTCGAAGCTGACCTTGCTTATCGGCGGCGAAGCGATCACACAACAGACGTGGAATCGACTGGCGAACGCTGAACAGATTCGCGCGTTCAACGTCTACGGTCCGACCGAATGCACCGTCGATGCGGCGCTTACCGAGATCACGGCAGACCAGGTGCAGCCGGTCATCGGCAAGCCGATTGCCAACGCGCGCATCTATCTGCTCGATGCGCACCTTCGGCGGGTCCCGCCGGGCGCGATCGGTGAGTTGTTTATAGGCGGCGCGGGTGTGTCGCGTGGTTATCTGAACCGGCCCGAACTCACGGCCGAACGTTTCATCGATGATCCGTTCATCGCGGGCGCGCGCATGTATCGAACCGGCGATATCGCGCGTTATCGCGCCGATGGCAATATCGAGTTCCTCGGACGCAACGATCATCAAGTCAAGATACGCGGCTTCCGTATCGAGCTCGGCGAGATCGAAGCGCACGTCGCCAGTCATCCGTCGGTGCGCGAGGCTGTCGTCATCGGCCGCATGCGGCATCAAAAAACGCTGGATCAGCAACTCGTCGCTTATGTTACGGCAACCGGCGATATCGACATCGAGGCACTTCGGGAACATGCACGTTCTCGTCTGCCCGACTATATGGTGCCGTCGGCTTTCGTGCTGCTCGACGCGCTGCCGCTGACACCCAACGGCAAGCTCGATCGTCGCGCGTTGCCCGATCCTGAATGGCAAAACCTTGCCGCGTATGTCGCGCCGCGCACCTTGCTCGAACACACGCTCGCGAAGTGCTTCGCCGATGTACTCGGCCTCGAACGCGTGAGCGTCTTCGACAACTTCTTCTCGCTCGGCGGCCATTCGCTGCTTGCTACGCAACTCGTCTCGCGTTTGCGTCAGACGCTTGCGATCGAGCTGCCCTTGCGGACGCTGTTCGATGCGCCTGGCGTCGCTTTGCTTGCCGAAGCGCTGACGCTCGATGCGCCTTCGGATCGCGCGAGCATCTTGCCGCCTTTGCAGACGCGCGAGCGCCCCGCGCATCTGCCGTTGTCCTTCGCGCAGGAACGTTTATGGTTCCTCGAGCAACTCAACCCGGGTCAGTCCGCGTATCACATTCCAGTGGCCGTGCGTCTCACCGGATCGCTCGATGCTCGGGCGTTGCAGACCGCGATGAACGCGCTCATCGATCGGCATGAAGTCCTGCGCACTTGCTTCGCGCAACACGACGGCGTTCCGGTTCAACGCATCGCAATGCAAGCGCAGGTCACCGTGCCGCTGATCGCGCTCGATACGCTCGATGCCGATGCGCAGGCCACCGAAGTCCGCCGCCTCGCACAAGATGAGGCAACACGCGCATTCGATCTTGAACAGGGTCCGCTGCTCCGAGCGAGATTGATGCGCCTGTCCGCGCGAGAGCATGTCCTGCTGTTCACGATCCATCACATCATCTACGATGGCTGGTCGACGGGCGTGCTCGTGCGTGAACTCGGCGCGTGCTACACGGCGGCGTTGTCGAACGCGCCTGCTGCGTTGCCGCCGCTCGATGTGCAGTACGCCGACTTCACCTTGTGGCAGCGCGATTGGCTCGCCGGCGCCGAGCTCGAAAGACAGACTCGGTACTGGCGCAATCGGCTCGAAGGCCTCGCGCCGCTCGATCTGCCGACCGATCACCCCCGGCCCTCGCACATCAGCGGGCGCGGTGCCAGCTTGCCCTTCGCCCTCAGCCCGGCGCTTTCCGAGCGGCTGATCGCGCTCGCGCAACGCGAAGGCGCCACGCCCTTCATGCTGCTGCTCGCCGTCTTCCAGACGCTCCTCGCGCGTTTGTCCGGGCAAACGGATATCGCGGTGGGCTCGCCGATCGCCAATCGCACGCATGCGCAAGTCGAGCCGCTCATCGGCCTGTTCATCAATACGCTCGTCATGCGCGCGGATCTCTCCGGCTCGCCTTCGTTGCGTACATTGCTCAGGCAAGTTCGCGATACGACGCTCGCCGCGTACGCGCATCAGGACTTGCCGTTCGAGAAGCTCGTCGAAGCACTCGCGCCCGCTCGCGATACTAGCCGTACGGCGCTCTTCCAGGCGATGTTCGTGTTGCAGAACGCCCCGACGGAGCCGCTCGCCTTGCCCGGACTCACGCTCGAGTTGCTGCCTCCTTCCGAAGCCGGCGCGAAGTTCGATCTCACGTTGAAGCTCGCGCACACGCAAGGGCGCTTTACCGGTAGCCTGAGCTACGCATCCGATCTTTTCGACGAGCACACGATTGCGAGGCTCGGGGAACGCTTCGCGCGTCTGCTCGAACAAGCGCTAGAAAAACCCGATGCGCCTCTGCACGCGTTCGACATCGTGCTACCCGAAGAGCATGCATCCCTCAGGCGATGGAACGACACCGCTGCTGCGTATCCCGAGCACTTGAGTATCCATCAACTTTTTGCCCAACAGGTCCGACGCTCGCCCGATGCGATCGCGCTCGTTTTCGAAGACGAATCCCTCACGTATGCGCAACTCGATGCGCGCGCTAATCGGCTTGCGCACCATCTCATCGCGCTTGGCGTCGAACCGGAACATCGCGTCGCATTGTGCATGGAGCGCGGCATCGACATGATCGTCGCGTTGATGGCGATACTCAAGGCAGGCGCTGCGTATGTGCCGCTCGACCCCGCCTCGGTCGCCGAGCGCCTCGCGTACATGCTCGACGACGCCGATGTATCGCTGCTCGTGACTCAGACATCGCTGCTCGACGGTCTTTCACGGGTCGCGCTTAACGTCTCGATCGTTTGTCCCGACGACGAAGCGTGCCGTATCGAAGCATGTCCCGATATCGATCCCGCCATTGACCTGCAGTCGCACAGCCCCGCGTATGTGATCTACACGTCCGGCTCGACCGGCAAGCCCAAGGGCGTCGTGCTGAGTCATCGGAATCTATCGAACTATCTGAGCGGCGTGCTTGCGAGGATGAACGTGCTCGCGCCGTGCAAGATGGCCCTCGCTTCAACCATCGCGACCGATCTGGGCAATACGATTCTGTTCGGTGCGCTGGTCGCTGGCCACGAGCTGCATGTGCTGTCGAACGACCGCACCACTGATAGCTATCTGTTCGGGCAGTACATGCGTCAGCGCGGAATCGATGTGCTCAAGATCGTGCCCGGACATTTGCGCGCGCTCGTTGACGTTACGCTCGACACCGCGCCTGCATTGCCGACGCAATTGCTCGTGCTAGGCGGGGAAGCGACGCGCTCCGACTGGATCCGCCGCGTGCAGGCACTGAAGCCCGGCATGCGCATTCTGAATCACTATGGCCCGACCGAGACGACCGTGGGCGTGTTGACGCATGCCTATCACGATGACATCGCATACGGCATGTCGATTCCCATCGGGAGACCGTTGGCCAACACGCGAGCCTATGTTCTCGATGAATTCCTGCGTCCTGTGCCGCTCGGCGTGACGGGTGAGTTGTATATCGGCGGTACGGGTCTCGCGAGCGGCTATCTGCGGCGCGCGGCGCTCACCGCGCAGCGCTTCGTCGCCGACCCCTTCACTTCTGGC
>NZ_JALQDP010000049.1:0-5445 GCF_023631165.1 Caballeronia sp. AZ1_KS37
TGCTCTTTAAAAACTAACAGCCGATAAGTGTGGGCGCTTGATGGCGAGTGCGGCTGGTTCTTCGGAATCGGCAATAGCAAAAGTATCAAGAGTCTCACACGAAGTATCAGAGGAAGGTTTGTTCATCTTTGGATGGAATAAATCATCGTCAGAACGTTGAGTGAGCGACCTATTCGGAAGAATAGAAAACAGTAACAGGTATTGAACTGAAGAGTTTGATCCTGGCTCAGATTGAACGCTGGCGGCATGCCTTACACATGCAAGTCGAACGGCAGCACGGGGGCAACCCTGGTGGCGAGTGGCGAACGGGTGAGTAATACATCGGAACGTGTCCTGTAGTGGGGGATAGCCCGGCGAAAGCCGGATTAATACCGCATACGACCTAAGGGAGAAAGCGGGGGATCTTCGGACCTCGCGCTATAGGGGCGGCCGATGGCAGATTAGCTAGTTGGTGGGGTAAAGGCCTACCAAGGCGACGATCTGTAGCTGGTCTGAGAGGACGACCAGCCACACTGGGACTGAGACACGGCCCAGACTCCTACGGGAGGCAGCAGTGGGGAATTTTGGACAATGGGGGCAACCCTGATCCAGCAATGCCGCGTGTGTGAAGAAGGCCTTCGGGTTGTAAAGCACTTTTGTCCGGAAAGAAAACTTCGTCCCTAATATGGATGGAGGATGACGGTACCGGAAGAATAAGCACCGGCTAACTACGTGCCAGCAGCCGCGGTAATACGTAGGGTGCGAGCGTTAATCGGAATTACTGGGCGTAAAGCGTGCGCAGGCGGTCTGTTAAGACCGATGTGAAATCCCCGGGCTTAACCTGGGAACTGCATTGGTGACTGGCAGGCTTTGAGTGTGGCAGAGGGAGGTAGAATTCCACGTGTAGCAGTGAAATGCGTAGAGATGTGGAGGAATACCGATGGCGAAGGCAGCCTCCTGGGCCAACACTGACGCTCATGCACGAAAGCGTGGGGAGCAAACAGGATTAGATACCCTGGTAGTCCACGCCCTAAACGATGTCAACTAGTTGTTGGGGATTCATTTCCTTAGTAACGTAGCTAACGCGTGAAGTTGACCGCCTGGGGAGTACGGTCGCAAGATTAAAACTCAAAGGAATTGACGGGGACCCGCACAAGCGGTGGATGATGTGGATTAATTCGATGCAACGCGAAAAACCTTACCTACCCTTGACATGGTCGGAACCCTGCTGAAAGGTGGGGGTGCTCGAAAGAGAACCGGCGCACAGGTGCTGCATGGCTGTCGTCAGCTCGTGTCGTGAGATGTTGGGTTAAGTCCCGCAACGAGCGCAACCCTTGTCCTTAGTTGCTACGCAAGAGCACTCTAAGGAGACTGCCGGTGACAAACCGGAGGAAGGTGGGGATGACGTCAAGTCCTCATGGCCCTTATGGGTAGGGCTTCACACGTCATACAATGGTCGGAACAGAGGGTTGCCAAGCCGCGAGGTGGAGCCAATCCCAGAAAACCGATCGTAGTCCGGATCGCAGTCTGCAACTCGACTGCGTGAAGCTGGAATCGCTAGTAATCGCGGATCAGCATGCCGCGGTGAATACGTTCCCGGGTCTTGTACACACCGCCCGTCACACCATGGGAGTGGGTTTCACCAGAAGTAGGTAGCCTAACCGCAAGGAGGGCGCTTACCACGGTGGGATTCATGACTGGGGTGAAGTCGTAACAAGGTAGCCGTATCGGAAGGTGCGGCTGGATCACCTCCTTTCTCGAGCTTCGCACACGAAGTTAAGCGCTCACGCTTATCGGCTGTTGTTTGAAGACAGGCTTTGGGTCTGTAGCTCAGTCGGTTAGAGCACCGTCTTGATAAGGCGGGGGTCGTTGGTTCGAATCCAACCAGACCCACCACGGTCAAGCTGAGTCAGGCAGTCAGTGAGGCTGCAGACGCAAGACGCGGGGGATTAGCTCAGCTGGGAGAGCACCTGCTTTGCAAGCAGGGGGTCGTCGGTTCGATCCCGTCATCCTCCACCAAGTCCTCAATGCGCAGTGTTTCGTGAAGCACTTTGCATTGGCGATTGAAAGCCAGTTGATGTCGCAGGCGAGTGAAGTGAGCTTGTCGGCTAAACGTTCTTTAACAATCTGGAAGAAGTAGTAAAGAGACTATCTAAAAGCACTTAGAGATGGGTGTGAGTCGGGTAGTCAGGGTAGTGATTGTATCAAGTATGAAAAGTGATCTTGATGATGACTTGGAATACGGCACAACGCGAATACTCAGCCTATGGCGAGGGTGGCTCGAGAGAGACACACTTGTTATAGGGTCAAGCGAACAAGTGCATGTGGTGGATGCCTTGGCGATCACAGGCGATGAAGGACGCGGTAGCCTGCGAAAAGTTGTGGGGAGCTGGCAAACGAGCTTTGATCCACAAATGTCCGAATGGGGAAACCCACTCCTAATGGAGTACCCACAACTGAATACATAGGTTGTGTGGAGCGAACGCGGTGAACTGAAACATCTAAGTAACCGCAGGAAAAGAAATCAACCGAGATTCCCAAAGTAGTGGCGAGCGAAATGGGATCAGCCTGTACTCTTTATCTTTGTTGTTAGTCGAACGCTCTGGAAAGTGCGGCCATAGCAGGTGATAGCCCTGTAGACGAAAACAGCGAGGAAGAACTAGGGGTACGACAAGTAGGGCGGGACACGTGAAATCCTGTCTGAAGATGGGGGGACCATCCTCCAAGGCTAAATACTCGTGATCGACCGATAGTGAACCAGTACCGTGAGGGAAAGGCGAAAAGAACCCCGGGAGGGGAGTGAAATAGATCCTGAAACCGCATGCATACAAACAGTCGGAGCCTGGAAACGGGTGACGGCGTACCTTTTGTATAATGGGTCAGCGACTTACGTTCAGTAGCGAGCTTAACTGATTAAGGCAGGCGTAGCGAAAGCGAGTCCGAACAGGGCGATCAGTTGCTGGGCGTAGACCCGAAACCAAGTGATCTATCCATGGCCAGGTTGAAGGTGCGGTAACACGTACTGGAGGACCGAACCCACTAACGTTGAAAAGTTAGGGGATGAGCTGTGGATAGGGGTGAAAGGCTAAACAAACTTGGAAATAGCTGGTTCTCTCCGAAAACTATTTAGGTAGTGCCTCGTGTATCACCTTCGGGGGTAGAGCACTGTCATGGTTGTGGGGTCCATTGCGGATTACTACGCCATAGCAAACTCCGAATACCGAAGAGTGCAATCACGGGAGACAGACATCGGGTGCTAACGTCCGGTGTCAAGAGGGAAACAACCCAGACCGCCAGCTAAGGTCCCAAAGATTGGCTAAGTGGGAAACGAAGTGGGAAGGCTAAAACAGTCAGGAGGTTGGCTTAGAAGCAGCCACCCTTTAAAGAAAGCGTAATAGCTCACTGATCGAGTCGTCCTGCGCGGAAGATGTAACGGGGCTCAAGCCAGTCACCGAAGCTGCGGATGCGTACGCAAGTACGTGTGGTAGGAGAGCGTTCCGTAAGCCTGCGAAGGTGCGTTGAAAAGCGTGCTGGAGGTATCGGAAGTGCGAATGCTGACATGAGTAGCGATAAAGGGGGTGAAAAGCCCCCTCGCCGTAAGCCCAAGGTTTCCTACGCAACGTTCATCGGCGTAGGGTGAGTCGGCCCCTAAGGCGAGGCAGAAATGCGTAGCTGATGGGAAGCAGGTCAATATTCCTGCACCATTGTTAGATGCGATGGGGGGACGGATCGCGGAAGGTTGTCCGGGTGTTGGACGTCCCGGTCGCTGCGTTGGAGAAGGCACTTAGGCAAATCCGGGTGCGTAATTCAAGGGCGTGGCGCGAGCTTCTTCGGAAGCGAAGCAATTGGAAGTGGTTCCAAGAAAAGCCTCTAAGCTTCAGTCTAACGATGACCGTACCGCAAACCGACACAGGTGGGCGAGATGAGTATTCTAAGGCGCTTGAGAGAACTCGGGAGAAGGAACTCGGCAAATTGGTACCGTAACTTCGGGATAAGGTACGCCCTTGTAGCTTGACTGGCCTGCGCCAGGAGGGTGAAAGGGTTGCAATAAACTGGTGGCTGCGACTGTTTAATAAAAACACAGCACTCTGCAAACACGAAAGTGGACGTATAGGGTGTGACGCCTGCCCGGTGCCGGAAGATTAAATGATGGGGTGCAAGCTCTTGATTGAAGTCCCGGTAAACGGCGGCCGTAACTATAACGGTCCTAAGGTAGCGAAATTCCTTGTCGGGTAAGTTCCGACCTGCACGAATGGCGTAACGATGGCCACACTGTCTCCTCCCGAGACTCAGCGAAGTTGAAGTGTTTGTGATGATGCAATCTCCCCGCGGCTAGACGGAAAGACCCCATGAACCTTTACTGTAGCTTTGCATTGGACTTTGAACCGATCTGTGTAGGATAGGTGGGAGGCTATGAAACCGGAACGCCAGTTTCGGTGGAGCCGTCCTTGAAATACCACCCTGGTTTGTTTGAGGTTCTAACCTTGGCCCGTGATCCGGGTCGGGGACAGTGCATGGTAGGCAGTTTGACTGGGGCGGTCTCCTCCCAAAGCGTAACGGAGGAGTACGAAGGTACGCTAGGTACGGTCGGAAATCGTGCTGATAGTGCAATGGCATAAGCGTGCTTAACTGCGAGACCGACAAGTCGAGCAGGTGCGAAAGCAGGTCATAGTGATCCGGTGGTTCTGTATGGAAGGGCCATCGCTCAACGGATAAAAGGTACTCTGGGGATAACAGGCTGATACCGCCCAAGAGTTCATATCGACGGCGGTGTTTGGCACCTCGATGTCGGCTCATCTCATCCTGGGGCTGTAGCCGGTCCCAAGGGTATGGCTGTTCGCCATTTAAAGAGGTACGTGAGCTGGGTTTAAAACGTCGTGAGACAGTTTGGTCCCTATCTGCCGTGGGCGTTGGATATTTGAAGGGGGCTGCTCCTAGTACGAGAGGACCGGAGTGGACGAACCTCTGGTGTACCGGTTGTGACGCCAGTCGCATCGCCGGGTAGCTATGTTCGGAAGAGATAACCGCTGAAAGC
Organism: Caballeronia sp. AZ1_KS37; assembly: GCF_023631165.1. Taxonomy (NCBI): domain Bacteria; kingdom Pseudomonadati; phylum Pseudomonadota; class Betaproteobacteria; order Burkholderiales; family Burkholderiaceae; genus Caballeronia; species Caballeronia sp. AZ1_KS37. The sequence continues at coordinate 5,015 of NZ_JALQDP010000049.1, forward strand.
ATCTAAGCGGGAAACTCGCCTTAAGATGAGATATCCCCGGGGCTTCGAGCCCCTTGAAGGGTCGTTCCAGACCAGGACGTTGATAGGTCAGGTGTGTAAGTGCAGTAATGCATTGAGCTAACTGATACTAATTGCCCGTAAGGCTTGATCCTATAACCAGTGTGTTTCACGTACTGACCTGGCGCCACAGCGCTTGGTCAATACCACCCCTGGTTGAGTAGCGTTGTGCGACACTCACTCCCCAAACACTTCTACTTCTTCCCAGATTGGTTGTCGCGCCCACCCAGGCGAGACAACAACAAGTCATGCCTGATGACCATAGCGAGTCGGTCCCACCCCTTCCCATCCCGAACAGGACCGTGAAACGACTCCACGCCGATGATAGTGCGGATACCCGTGTGAAAGTAGGTAATCGTCAGGCTCCTCATGCT
>NZ_JALQDP010000050.1:0-3967 GCF_023631165.1 Caballeronia sp. AZ1_KS37
ACAGCCGGGGACAAGTCCCTTCGGACTTGCCCCCAGCCTGACCACAGGGCCCCTCGCGACGTGGGGCCTACGGCGTGACTCGCTTCGCTCGCCCAAATTGCACATATGTGCCTTAAAACCTCCTTCTGGAAGCGATAGCGGGTCTCAGAACCGCAGGAAGGTTTCGCCCGGTGCTCACAGGCACCCGGTTGAGCGGTGGGCGGCCGTAGGCCGTCTAGCGCGATTTATCCGGGTCTTGGCGCTTTAGCGCCTAGACCGGTGCGCCAGAAGCGCATCTGGCCCCCTCCGGGGGCCGTCAAGCCGCCGAAGGCGGCGTTCATGCCCCCTCTGGGGGCCTGAAGTCAAAAACCACCTCGAACATATTAAAAAGGCCGAACATTTTCGAAAATTGGCCTTAAAGCCTTACCAGTAAAGGGATACAGCGATTTTTCACCTGTGCAGCAGATTGCACAACGTTGTGCAATCTGACGACACATTTGCAGTTAAAACAGCAAATTTTGGTCGTTTGAGTGGTAGTATGGGTGCATTAAAATGCATTTACAGTGCTCGAAAATGACCAACCTAACGCTTCCAAAAGATGATTCCCGCGGGCAAGTCCAAGGGTGGCTTCAAGTCGACAAGAAAGCACATCAAAAGATGTGGCAGTTCGGGCTGAAAAACCCCACAGGACTGGCCGTCCTGCACTTCCTCACATCCCGCCTCAATCGCGGGACAAACGGCGTGGTAATGAGCTACGCGGCTATGGCGCAGGCAATGGGCATTGCCGATCGAACAGCTAAAACAGCGATCGCGGCTCTCGCAGAGGCCAAATTTATCCAGATCCTCAAATCCGGAAAATCGAACGTCTACATCATCAATAGCCAAGTCGCGTGGCAGGGGAAAAGAGGTGGTCGGTTCGCTGCTTTCAATGCCGAAATCGTTGTCGCTGAGTCTGAACAGGCAGTGCCGGTGGATATGCTCATCGAAGAAAGCAAGGAGTTGCAGACAGTTCCGCAGCTCGTGCAGGGCGAACGCCTTCTGGTGAGCAACGAGGACATTGACCCACCCGACCAACAAGAAATGGAGCTTCCTTGAATGGCCGTCGTGTCGATTTCTGAGGCTGCTCGTCTCACGGGCAAAAGTCGCAAGACGATCCAGCGCTATGTCGCAGATGGGCGCATCTCCATGTCCCAGCATGTCGCAGGCAGCAAGGGAATCGACATTGCAGAGCTGATAAGGGTTTTCGGCGATCTGTCCCAACCTATCCCTGCGCTGTCTCATGAGACAGTGTCGCAGGCTGACGCACCCCCTGTCCCACCCGATGTCGCAGCTACTTTGGCCCAGCTGCAGGCCGAAAATGCGTTGCTAAAAGCGCAACTGGAAGCGAAGGACGCCAATCTGGCCGACCTGCGACAGTCCCTGCGACTTTTGGAGCATGTCCCAGCCAAACGGCGATGGTGGTTCCTGAAATAGCAGCGTGATAGATTGCTGTCGCAATAGCGATCACCCCGATATCTGGGAATGCCGCCTTTTATGCCGCAAAAGCCCATCACCGAGTTGGATTTTGACGAGCTATCCCGCTTGATCGCGCACGATGATGGCGCAGCAGCGAAGGCACATCTTGCTGCAGGCCATCCCATCTACTATCGCGAGCCGGACACGCCAGCCGGTCTCTGCATCAAGGAATATCCGAACGGCTCGCGTGAGTTGGTCACTTTCGACCGTGCGACGGGCAAAGAAGTATTCGTCCGATTTCTCACCTCGAAAACCTCCCATCCCAGCTCGGACTCATCGAATCCGGGGCCGACTTCGATCGAGTGACCGATCGGGCTTCTGCTCGACCCTGCCACGCCCGTTGTCGTACTGGATCAGGACTTTATCGCCAGCCTGATAGCTTCCGCTCAGCTTGGCCCGATCGTGTAGAACCGCCTCTCGGCGACCCCAATCCTGGGCGACGTGGAAATCGGTCACCAACAAGACGTGCCCGGAGTAACGCCCATGCGCCTCATTCACAGGCGACCGGGACAGCGCATAGGGCGTCGGCAGTTTGGCCAGCTGTGCTTTCGCAGCCTCAACATCGCGCGCGCGTTTTTCTCTTTCGCTCACGATCTTCGGCGGATTACGCTGCAGATCGGCTTCCATCGCCGCGTGGAACGCTTTGAGGCGCGCGCTCGGATCCGGCACATCGTCCCCCACGAGCATCCGTCGACGCTCTTCGACGCTCAGCGACGACAAGGGCGCCGGCGCAGTCTGGCGCTGCTGTTCTCGTTCGGCCTTGGCGGTACTAATATCGCCCGTCAGGTCGATGATCTGGCTTTGCAATGCCTGACGCTCGGCAATGATCTTTTCGAACTCGATGCGCTTGAGGCGCAGCTCGCGCACGCGCGCCAACCGCGCCTCACGCGCGACGTTGAAGTCCGCGCGCGGGTGCGCCGGCCCCAGCTTCGGCTCAGGCTCCTGGCGAGGATTAGCCTTCATCGAGATCCGGGCATCGACGCCCAGACGCTCGAGCTCGGCATTCACCAGGCGCTCATATCGCATCCGCACGTCCGTCACGAACGTCTTGGCGTTCATCGCCCGGTCTTTGGCCGCACCGCCCTTGGCCGGATCGGCGGGCATCATCTCCTTGGTGACGCGATGACGATAGGGCGCGGCTGCCCGCTTGAAGAACTGTTCCGGGCCGCGCTCGATCCCGTCGAGCTGGCGCTCGGAGAACATCAGATGGACGTGGACGTTGCGCGCACCATCGGCGGCTTTGGCGTCGTGCATCGCCAGCGTGTACGGGTGCTTCACACCGACGATGCCATCGGCCATCCGGCGCGCGAACCGGATCTGGTCTTCTCGCTCAGTGAGCTCGCGCGGCACGGCGTACTGCAACTCCGTGTAAGCGCGCCCATTGGCGCGCTCGTTGGCGTCCGCGGCCTGCCAAAAAGCCATCGGATCAGCGGTGGCGAAGCTCGGCATGTTGCCGTGCTCGATGTGCTCCACATCGGCGCGATCGCCGTAGCGCCCTTCGCCCTGCACATACAGGGCGTGCGGCCCGCCTTTGCCGGCGAGGCCGCGCCGGACGGAGCAATGCGAAATAGCCATTGAGCGAGCGACGGTTTTTGGTTTGGGGTGCAGGGGCCTCGGCCCTTGCCGCGATTGTTTCCTGAAAGGAAACGAGGAATCGCGCTTCTCTTCCTTCGGAGGAGAAGCCTACCACCGGCCGCGCACCACAAACAATCGCCCTTATACTGCAAACACAGAACAACAACCAGCAGGGGTATCCGTGACAGAATCGATCGAAAGCAAAGAACAGCGTCTCCAAAAGCTCAGAGAGCGCCAACAGGCATTGTTGGACAAGGCCAAGGCCGTGCAAAAACGCATCGAGCGCGTCGAATCCGTTCAAAAGGCTAAAACGAAGAAAAGTGACGATCGAACGAAGCTATTGATCGGCGTTGCAGTGCTGGAGCTTGCTAAGACGAACCCCCACCTGCAAAAAATGATCAGGGAGAGTGTGCGCGTCCTTAGACCGCAGGAGCAGACCTTTCTGACTGAGCAATCGGCGCTGTGGGCTACGTTCGAAGCCTTGTCGAAAGAAGAACCCGTACCGGCAGAACCCCGCTTATGAAAGCCCAAAATGCCAAGGCCCGAGATGACTAAAAAACCGACCACACCGCCTTTATTTCAGAACCGGCCCCATTTCGAACTGCTGTTGGCGGTGCAGGCCCAGATACGAGATCGCGAAAAGGAGCTGATCAACATCCGTGTGTGGATGACCCAATCACAGCGGCCCGTCTTCGAGGAAAGGCTTGAAGCTTTAAATGTGCTTTCCATGCTCGAAATCGAGCTAGAAAAATGGAAAACGCTTGAAAAAAACATCCTAAATCGCAAGTTTTTCAAATCTAGGAGCGCCCGCGTCCCCGTGGACAGCCGGGGACAAGTCCCTTCGGACTTGCCCCCAGCCTGACCACAGGGCCCCTCGCGACGTGGGGCCTACGGCGTG
>NZ_JALQDP010000051.1:0-3273 GCF_023631165.1 Caballeronia sp. AZ1_KS37
TCAAACCGCCCGTCGCACCATCAATTCCTTGATCTTGCCGATCGCCTTGGTCGGGTTGAGCCCCTTCGGGCACACGTCGACGCAATTCATGATCGTGTGGCAACGGAACAGACGATACGGATCTTCCAGGTTATCGAGGCGTTCGCCCGTCGCCTGATCGCGGCTATCCGCGATGAAGCGATACGCCTGCAGCAAGCCCGCCGGTCCCACGAACTTGTCCGGGTTCCACCAGAAGCTCGGGCACGACGTCGAGCAGCTCGCGCACAGAATGCACTCGTACAAGCCATCGAGTTCATCGCGCTCGACGGGCGACTGCAGACGCTCCTTCTCGGGCGGCGGCGTATCGTTGATCAGATACGGCTTGATCGAATGATACTGATTGAAGAACTGCGTGAAATCGCAGATCAGATCGCGCACCACCGGCAGACCCGGCAGCGGACGCAGCACGATCTTCTGCGGCAGTTCGTTCAGATTCGTCAGGCACGCGAGGCCGTTCTTGCCGTTGATGTTCATCGCGTCCGAACCGCACACGCCTTCGCGGCACGAGCGACGGAACGACAGCGTCTCATCGACTTCCTTCAGCTTCACCAGCGCGTCGAGCAGCATGCGTTCATGCGTCAGATCGAGCTCGTAGCTCTGCATGCGCGGCGCCGCATCCTTGTCCGGATCGTAGCGATAGACTTCAAAAATTCTCTTTGCCATTTCGATTTCCTTGCGCTTTCCTTAGAAGGTACGCGCCTTGGGCGGCACCGATTCGACCGTCAGCGGCTTCATCTGCACCGGCTTGTATTCGAGGCGATCGCCTTCGCTGAACCACAGCGTGTGACGCATCCAGTTCTCGTCGTCGCGATGCTCGTAGTCGCTGTGCGCGTGCGCGCCACGGCTTTCCTTGCGCGCTTCGGCGGAGACCATCGTCGCGCGCGCGACTTCGATCAGATTCGCCAGTTCGAGCGCCTCGACCTTCGCGGTGTTGAACACCTTCGACTTGTCCTTCAGATGCACGTGCTTCACGCGCTCGGCGAGTTCGGCGATCTTGCCGACGCCTTCTTCGAGCAGCTTCGACGTGCGGAACACGCCCGCATGCGCCTGCATCGATGCGCGGATGTCGTTGGCGATGTTCTGCGTGTACTCGCCCGACGTCGACTTCTCCAGCACCGCGAGACGTTCCATCGCGAAGTCGGCGGCATCGGCCGGTAGCGGCTTGTGCTCCTTCAATTCCTTCGCGTGCTTGATGATGTGATTGCCCGCCGCGCGGCCGAACACGACGAGATCGAGCAGCGAGTTCGTGCCCAGACGATTCGCGCCATGCACCGACACGCACGAGCATTCGCCAACAGCATAGAAGCCGTTGACCGGATCGTTGTAGCCCTTCGCGGTGCCCACGACCTGACCATGCATGTTCGTCGGAATGCCACCCATCTGATAGTGGATGGTCGGCACGACCGGAATCGGCTCCTTGATGCAATCGACGTTCGCGAACTTCAGCGCAATCTCGCGAATCGACGGCAGACGCTTCATGATCGTCTCGGCGCCGATGTGCGACAGATCGAGCAGCACGTGATCCTTGTTCGGACCGACGCCGCGGCCTTCCTTGATCTCCTGATCCATCGAACGCGAAACGAAGTCGCGCGGCGCGAGATCCTTCAGCGTCGGCGCATAGCGCTCCATGAAGCGATCGCCATTCGAGTTACGCAGAATGCCGCCTTCGCCGCGCACGCCTTCGGTAATCAGCACGCCCGCGCCGGCGACGCCGGTCGGGTGGAACTGCCAGAACTCCATGTCCTGCAGCGCGATGCCCGAACGCGCGGCCATGCCGAGGCCGTCGCCCGTATTGATGAACGCATTCGTCGATGCCGCGAAGATACGGCCCGCGCCGCCCGTGGCGAACAGCGTCGTCTTGCCCTCGAGGATATAGACCTCGCCCGTTTCCATTTCGAGCGCGGTGACGCCGAGCACGTCGCCATCGGCGTCGCGGATCAGATCCAGCGCCATCCATTCGACGAAGAAGTGCGTTTTAGCCGCGACGTTCTGCTGATACAGCGTGTGCAGCAACGCGTGACCGGTACGGTCGGCGGCCGCGCAGGCGCGTTGCACGGGCTTCTCGCCGTAGTTCGCCGTGTGGCCGCCGAACGGACGCTGATAGATCGTGCCATCCGGATTACGGTCGAACGGCATGCCCATGTGTTCCAACTCGTACACGGCGTTGGGCGCTTCGCGGCACATGAACTCGATCGCATCCTGATCGCCGAGCCAGTCGGAGCCCTTGATGGTGTCGTAGAAGTGATAGTGCCAGTTGTCTTCGCTCATGTTGCCGAGCGATGCGCCGATGCCGCCTTGCGCGGCCACCGTATGCGAGCGCGTGGGGAACACTTTCGAGAGCACCGCGACGGACAGACCCGCGCGCGCGAGCTGCAGCGATGCGCGCATGCCCGATCCGCCCGCACCGACGATGACCACGTCAAAGCGACGACGCGGCAGGGAAGTCTTGATTGCAGCCATGTTCTTTAAACTCTCCAGAGAATCTGTGCAGCGTAGCCGGCGCATCCGACGAGCCAGAGGATCGTCAGCACTTGCAAGAGCAGGCGCAGACCCATGGGCTTCACGTAGTCCATCCAGATGTCGCGAATGCCGACCCACGCGTGATAGAAGAGGCAAAGCAAGGCTACGAAAGTCGCAAGCTTCATCCACTGGGTCGCGAAGATGCCCGCCCAGCCTTCGTACGAGAAGTTGTGCGCCGCGAAGAACCAGAAGAGAAGAATGACGGTGTACACGGCCATCACGACCGCGGTGATGCGTTGCGCGAGCCAGTCGCGCAGACCATAGTGCGCGCCGACGACCAGGCGCTTGGGGCCGACCCGATTTTGCGTTGCCATGTTTAGAACACTCCGAAGATCTTGAGAGCCATCGCGAGCGTGAGCAACAGCGAGACGATCAGCACGATGAGCGCGCTTTGCTTGCCGCCTTGCTTGTTCACGCCGACGTGCGTGTCGAGCAGCAAGAAGCGGATACCCGCGCAGAAGTGATGCAGATACGACCACGACAACACGAGCGTGATGATCTTGACGATGGGGTTGGCGAGAAAGCCCTTGAACGCGTCGAACGAGATTTCCGACGTGAGGCTCTGATCGAGCAGATACAGGATGAACGGCAGACACACGAAGAGCAGCAGGCCGCTCACGCGATGCAGGATCGATACCTTGCCCGCCAGCGGCAAGCGATACTTCGCGATCTGACCGATCCCGATGTTCCGGTATTCCGGCCTTGGTTTTTTTA
>NZ_JALQDP010000052.1:0-3041 GCF_023631165.1 Caballeronia sp. AZ1_KS37
CTTCGCGCGTCGTACGTCCGCCGCACGCACCGTTCGGCTGCGCGCCGCCGACAGCAGTTGCTCGCGTTCGGTATCGGGCAGATTCATTTTGCCCATGACCTGCATCTGAACACACTTGGGGTGCCAATTCAATGATGCAATGCACTAGTTGCAGAGCACTGCGGTGATCGTGGACCCGTGATCGACCCGACCCAGCAGCGCGGCCCTGCTTTCGTTCTAGTGTGGAGGAATCAATGAAGAGTGACATTGAGCTGAAACATGATGTTGAGCGGGAGTTGGAGTGGGATCCATCGGTCGATGCCGCAGGCATTGGTGTCGAAGTGCACGAAGGCATCGTTACACTGGCCGGCCACTTGCGCGGCTACAACGAAAAATTGAATGCGCGAAATGCCGCGCAGCGGGTTGAAGGCGTGAAAGCGGTGGTGATGGAGCTGGACGTCCGTCTGCCCAATCAGAATCAACGCACCGACGAACAGATTGCAACTGCTGCGCGATCGGTGCTGCTCTGGAACGCAGGGCTCGGTGAAAACTCCGTCCACATCACCGTTGAGAAGGGCTCGGTCAAGCTGACCGGCGAAGTCGAGTGGGCCTACCAGGCACAGGCCGCGGAAAACGCGGTCGAGCCGTTACGGGGTGTGAGACTTGTCGTCAATCAACTGCAGGTGAAACATCGGCCGACGCCAGCCGATGTGACAGGCAAGATCGAGGCGGCCCTCACCCGCCACGCAGAAAAGGAAGCACGTAACATCCGTGTGCGCGTTAAAGACGGCGCGGTAACACTGAGCGGAACGGTTCCGTCATTCGAAGATAAAAGAATAGCCTGCAATGCCGCGTGGGCGGCCGCGGGGGTCCGGCGCGTCGTCAATCAACTGTCGATTGCTCGATCATGATCGCGACGTTACAAACGACAAAAAAGGACCGCGTCGTCCGTCCCTCAGAGCTTTCCGCGCGGACAACTGCGTGAAATCTCGCATCATCGAGCTCATTGCCCGGCTGCTTGCTCGACTGCTTTTGGCCCGGTTTCGACATAGTATTCGGGAAGCTGAATCGGAACCCTTCGTGGGCGATGTGAACGCCCCCCGGAAGGCCTGCGCCGATCCGAAGACGCGTCGATGATCGATGCCCTTCTGGTGCTCACTTAGCTTTGACGATCGTCAACTCGCTGAACGAAGACACAGTGAGGCGCAGAGGCCTTTTGCGCAGACTGGAATGCAACAGCATTACATTGTCGATTGAAAGCGGAAGGCAAGTTCCCACCAGAACTGCACGCCCTTTATGCGATCCGGCTCTTCGGTTCACTCGCCGCTCACGGATGCGGGCTTCATCGCAACGACCACCACAGCAATTCCCACGATCATCGCCGCCACTCCGTAGCTGAATGCTCGCGTGTTGTCGTAAAAGAGGCTGAGTACCGCGCTCGTCATTCCAACAAGTGCAACAAACGCAGCCACAGTCGCTACGACGATGCGGTGACTGGATGGAGTCATGGCATCGCTCCTTCGAAGACACCCCACGTCTGCAGCACTGAGCATGTCGCCCTCCGCACAAAGCCCTCGGCAGCGCTCACATGTGACGCTAGCGCAGCTCTGCGCCGACCGAACGTGCTCCGCGCAACCGGCCCCGCCCCTTTCAGCGCTCGTCGCAATGTGGAGAAACACTCTACCCCTGTCATGATTTTTCCATACATCGGCGCTCTCCATAGCCGCGCACGGGCACGTGCGACTGCGAAAACAAGAACATGATGAGTCTTTCGCGCCTCTGGAGCGTTGACCTGCATCAAACGAACGAGGGGAGAAAGTCGCTGCGACCGCTAAACTCGTTTGGTCACGAGTGCCCGATTGACCGCACATCAAACGTCCGTGACGAAAACGGGAAATTGATCGGTTTTGCGAAGGATGCGCTGGCCCAAATCATCACGGAGATCAAGAGCTGTACGCCGCCGCTCGTCTGATCACTCGCGACCTCACTGAATCGCGTCGACTCACAGAGTTAGAACGCGTTTCCGATGACTGCGCGCTTGCACTGCGTTGATAATGACGCTCGCCCGGAACCGACTGCCGTCTCTCCGCACTGAAGATGAAGCTTTCCTTGCATGAGACAGGCCTGGTCAAGTACATTGCTCTCGACGTCATGGACAAGTTCGACCCCATCCGCGAACTTGTTGAGCGAATTGATGGCTTTGACACCTCGCTAGTTTCTATTGCCGCTGATCTGCACCCCTCGCGCTTGCCAATGCTCGTGGCCAATCCTTCAGGGGGCTTGAGACGCCGTTCCATCGGGGCGGCCGCCGCCGCGTGCGGATCGTCGTAGGTTCGCGCGATGACCGCAGCCGCGGCGCGCTGCACATAGGCGCGCAGCGCCGCGAAGTCCTCGGTTGTGTAACCGCGCTCGTGAGCGTATCGCCACGGCGCGGTTCGAGCAATCAGCGATTCTAATTGACCGCCCCGTCGCCTGTGCCCGGCGCCGCCGGAAGATCGCGAAACATGGGCGGCCTCAGCACGGGGAGTCCCATTCGGGCCAGTTCCGTATGCGCCTGGACGAAAAACACCTCCGGCCACGTCCCACATAGAATTTCGAAGGCCAGAGGCGCGTCGCTCAATTGCTTGGCGAGCCATAGATCTTCGAACTGCTCGCCGCAGAGCACCCGTTGCACCAGTATCACGGCACCGCATTCCGCGATGTAGTCGAGCACTGGCAGGAACCGCTGATCCTCGACGATCGCTCGTCCGTATGTTTGGACGAGCGAGGTTAACACCGCGAGCTCGATCCCGCTCGGGCGAATGCTCAGCCGTGCGGGGCTATCATCCGACGCGGGCGACGGGGCGCGTAAGTCGTCTGACGCCACAACGTAATCGTCGCGTCGAGTTCGAGAATGAACTGGGCCACCTCGCGACTAGTGCATTGCATCATTGAATTGGCACCCCAAGTGTGTTCAGATGCAGGTCATGGGCAAAATGAATCTGACCGATACCGAACGCGAGCAACTGCTGTCGGCGGCGCGCAGCCGAACGGTGCGTGCGGCGGACGTACGACGCGCGAAG
>NZ_JALQDP010000053.1:0-1391 GCF_023631165.1 Caballeronia sp. AZ1_KS37
ACATCACAGGACTCAGCCCTTTCAGCTTCAGCTTGATGCGGTGGTGATTGTAGTAGTGAATGTAGCGTCTGATTCCGGCCTGAAGGGCTTCGATGCTCTCGAAGCGGTTGGGGTAGAAGAACTCCGACTTCAAAGTGCCGAAGAAGCTTTCCATGGTGGCGTTGTCGTGGCAGTTGCCCTTGCGCGACATGCTTTGCGTCAGGGCTCGTTGCGAGAGCAACGCCTGGTAAGCGCCCATCTGATAGTGCCAGCCTTGATCCGAGTGGACCAAGGGGCGATCATCGACTTCCAGCCTTCTGAACGCCTTTTTGATCATGTTGGCGACCATCGCGAATGCCGGACGAGTGGCCGTCTCGTAGGCGATGATCTCGCCGTTATACAGATCCAGCACCGGCGATAGATAAAGCTTTCGCTCGCCCACCCGGAATTCAGTGATATCGGTGACCCACTTCTGGTTCGGCCCCGCGGCATCGAACTGTCTTTGCAGCACGTTCGGCGCAACCCGTCCCACCGTCCCGCGGAAGGCTTGAAACTTCTTCGGGCGCACCAGCGACTTCAGTTTCATGAGGTGCATCAACCGCTGGACGGTCTTGTGATTCACAACAGTGCCCAAATGCCGGACTGCGTGAGTAATGCGTCGATAGCCATAACGCCCTTTGTGCTGCTCGAACACAGAACGAATACGCGCCTTGAGCTGCGCGTGTTTGTCCGCCTTGCGTGAAGCCTTGCATTGGTAGTAGAACGTGCTGCGCGCCAGGCCGGCCACTTTCAGCAGGCCGTCGAGCGCAAACTCATGCCTCAACCCGGCCACTACTTGCGCTTTTTGCGCTGCGCTGTAGGGCTTTCCGAGCGGATCAAGGCATCGAGTTTTTTTAGGTACGCATTCTCCATGCGCAGATAGTTCAGCTCCTTCAGGAGCTCTTCCTTCGTGCGGGCCTCGTCGGATTTGGACGAAACCGCTGGCGCAGATGACTTGGGTTGCTTCACGGAGCGTCCTCGGGGGCGCGGCTCAAGGGCCTGCATACCTCCCGAATCATACCGGCGCTTCCAGACATTAATCGCGCTCGGATTGCGGATATCGAAGATCGCGGCCGTCTCTCGGCACGACAGGGCCTTGGTGTGCATGAACTGCAGCACCTTCAGTTTGAATGGGCCGTCGTAGAAACTGTACTTCTTCTTAAACGCCGCCTCGCCATGCGCCCGCCACGCCGCCACCCATTTACGCACCGTGCCCTGGCCCACGCCATGTTGACGCCCCACCTCTCCGTAACCACCGCGCTCGCCTGATAAATAGTCTTGAACGACTCTGCTCTTGAGTCGTGCGCTGTACTTGCTCATGAAAAAACACCCCAAATCGTTGAACGGGTGTCCAACTTTTGGGGTGCAGTTCA
>NZ_JALQDP010000054.1:0-1111 GCF_023631165.1 Caballeronia sp. AZ1_KS37
GCGACTTTGGTCTTTTTGCCTCTGGCGCGCAGGCGGTCGCAAAACGCCTTGATGTGCGCGTTGGATCGCTGGGCGGCGACGCAGGCCATGTAGAGGGCGCGCCGCACGATGGGGCGGCCGCCCGAGACGTGTCGCTGGCCGCAGTGAGCGCCGCTATCGGAATTGAACGGGGCGAGCCCGGCGAGCGAGGCGATTTCGCGGGCGTTGAGGGTTCCGAGTTCGGGCAGAAAGGCAATGAGCACGGCCGCGGCGCCTTTGCCGATGCCGGGCACCGAGCGCAGCACGGCCTCGGTCTTGCGCCAGAGATCGTTGGCGTGCAGGAAGGCGTCGATGTCGCGATCGGCGTCCTTGATGCGCTGTGAGATGAAGCGAATGAACTCATCGATGCTTGGCAAAGCGGATTTATGGGCGCGTTTGCGGCGATTTTGCTCGGCGGTGAGCATCTCGATGAGCTGTGCGCGGCGCAGGATGAGGGCCTGCAACTGCTGGGTTTGCTCGTCGTTCAGGGGTCTGACTTCGGGTTTGATGGTCGCGCCATAGCGGGCGATGAGGCGCGCATCGATGCGATCGGTCTTGGCCCGTACGCCGGCGGACCTGGCGAAGTCGCGCACCCGCTTGGGATTGACCGCGACGGCGGGCAAGCCGGCCTGGCAGAGGGCTTCGAGGACGGCGCGTTCGAGCTTGCCGGTGGCTTCGAGCACGATGAGTTGTGGGTTGAGCGGCAGCAGTCGGTGGATCAGCTGCGCGAAGCCATCGGGAGAATTGGCCAGGCGAAAGAGTTCGGAGGATTCGTGGAAGGCGATGTCGAGAAAGGAGCCGCTGACATCGATGCCAACGAACAAAGGCGAGACGGAAGAGGATTGGATTTGGTTCACCACAGCACCCATACTTGCAAAGATACGAGCTCGAGGCTCAGTCAACTGTCCGGGTTCAAAGCGGTAAGGAGAAGCGGCGCCACCAGCTTTCTTTCGGGCTGTGAGCCCATGTAACACAAACGGGCTACCGCTTCGAGCGAACGGGAGAGATCAGCTTCCGGACGCCAGATTCAATATACAAGTAACCAAAGAAAGCAGCTTCCGATACGCCCGCGGTCACACGCAATTTGGGTAGT
>NZ_JALQDP010000055.1:0-1111 GCF_023631165.1 Caballeronia sp. AZ1_KS37
TCGCGCTTCTGCATTTCGTGCAGCAGCGTGACGAGAATCCGGCAGCCCGACGCGCCGATCGGATGACCGATCGCGATCGCCCCGCCGTTCACGTTGATCTTCGACTGATCCCAACCCATCTGCTTGTGCACCGCCAGCGCTTGCGCCGCGAACGCCTCGTTGATTTCCATCAGATCGAGATCGTTCACCGACCAGCCCGCGCGCTCCAGACAGCGCTTCGACGCCGGCACCGGGCCCATGCCCATGATCTTCGGATCGACGCCCGCGTTCGCGTACGCCTTGATGCGCGCGAGCGGCGTCAAGCCGAGCGCTTCGGCCTTTTTCGCCGACATCACGACGACCGCCGCGGCGCCGTCGTTGATGCCCGATGCGTTCGCAGCCGTCACCGTGCCTTCCTTCGAGAACGCCGGCTTCAGGCCGGCGAGCGCTTCGGGCGTCACGCCGTGACGCACGAATTCGTCGGTGTTGAATTGCAGCGGCTCGCCTTTACGTTGCGGAATCGCGACCGGCACGATTTCATCGTTGAAGCGGCCCGCCTTCTGCGCGGCTTCCGCCTTGTTCTGCGACAGCGCCGCGAACGCGTCCTGCTGCTCGCGCGTGATGCCGAATTCCTTCGCGACGTTTTCCGCCGTCGTGCCCATGTGATAGTTGTTATAGACGTCCCACAGGCCATCGACGATCATCGTGTCGATCAGCTTGGCATCGCCCATGCGAAAGCCGTCGCGCGAGCCCGGCAGCACGTGCGGCGCCGCGCTCATGTTTTCCTGGCCGCCCGCGACGACGATCTCCGCGTCGCCCGCGATGATCGCGTTCGCTGCCAGCATCACCGCTTTGAGGCCCGAGCCGCAGACCTTGTTGATCGTCATGCCCGGCACCATGTCGGGCAAGCCCGCCTTGATGAGCGACTGGCGCGCCGGATTCTGGCCCGAACCGGCCGCGAGCACTTGGCCCAGGATCACTTCGCTCACCTGATCCGGCTTTACGCCCGCGCGCTCCAGCACGGCCTTGATGACCGTCGCGCCCAGTTCCGGCGCCGCGATTTTCGCGAGCGAGCCGCCGAATTTGCCTACCGCCGTACGCGCGGCCGATACGATCACTACGTCAGTCATTT
>NZ_JALQDP010000056.1:0-832 GCF_023631165.1 Caballeronia sp. AZ1_KS37
ATCTGCTCGTGCACGGCAAGCTGCCGAACGCCGCCGAACTGAAGGCATACAAGACGAAGCTGAAGGCGTTGCGCGGCCTGCCCGCGAATCTCAAAGCCGCGCTGGAATGGATTCCCGCGTCCGCGCATCCGATGGACGTGATGCGTACCGGCGTCTCCGTGCTCGGCACGATCCTGCCGGAGAAGGACGATCACAACGTGCCGGGCGCGAAGGATATCGCCGACAAGCTGATGGCCTCGCTCGGCTCGATGCTGCTCTACTGGTATCACTATTCGCACAACGGCAAGCGCATCGAAGTCGAAACCGATGACGATTCCATCGGCGGTCACTTTCTGCATCTGCTGCATGGCGTCGCGCCGTCCAAAGCTTGGGTCGATGCGATGCACGTATCGCTCAATCTTTACGCCGAACACGAGTTCAACGCATCGACGTTCACGGCGCGCGTGATCGCGGGCACGGGTTCGGACATGTATTCCGCGATCACCGGCGCGATCGGCGCGCTGCGCGGTCCGAAGCATGGCGGCGCGAACGAAGTCGCGTTCGAAATTCAGTCGCGCTATCAGACGCCGGATGAAGCGGAAGCCGATATCAAACGCCGCGTCGAGAACAAGGAAGTCGTGATCGGCTTCGGCCATCCGGTGTACACGATCTCCGATCCGCGCAACAAGGTCATCAAGGAAGTCGCGAGGAATCTGTCGAAGGAAGCCGGCGATACGAAGCTGTTCGATATCGCCGAGCGCCTCGAATCGGTGATGTGGGACGCGAAGAAGATGTTCCCGAACCTCGACTGGTTCAGCGCGGTTTCATATCACATGATGGGCGTGCCGACCGC
>NZ_JALQDP010000057.1:0-301 GCF_023631165.1 Caballeronia sp. AZ1_KS37
GAGAGGACTCGAACCTCCACGGTGTTGCCACCGCTAGGACCTGAACCTAGTGCGTCTACCAATTCCGCCACCTGGGCCAAGGGGTACAGCAAGCCCGCTATTCTAGCGGGAACGGGCGCCGTGTCAATCGAAAAGTCATACGACTCGTCTACGACAAAAACACGGTCTCCGCATAAAAAGAAAAAGCCACCCGAAGGTGGCTTTTTCAAACATCTGGTGCCCAAGAGAGGACTCGAACCTCCACGGTGTTGCCACCGCTAGGACCTGAACCTAGTGCGTCTACCAATTCCGCCACCTGGGC
>NZ_JALQDP010000058.1:0-287 GCF_023631165.1 Caballeronia sp. AZ1_KS37
GCTCATGGTCAGTTTGCGTTTGAATCGCGCATCAGCGCTTCGATCTCGTCGGCCGCGACGGGCACCTCGCGCGTGATCAACTCGCAGCCGCTTTCCGTGATGACCGCGTCGTCCTCGATGCGGATGCCAATGTTCCAGTACTGTTCCGGCACGTCTTCGGCGGCGCGCACGTAGAGACCCGGTTCGATCGTGAGCGCCATGCCGGGCGCCAGCGTGCGCCAGGGCCGCGCGCCTTGCTCGTCGAGCGGACCGTCGGCCTCGCGGTATTCGCCCGCGTCGTGTACGTC
>NZ_JALQDP010000059.1:0-285 GCF_023631165.1 Caballeronia sp. AZ1_KS37
GTACGACCTGAGCCGCCTGCGCACCGGCATCATGGCAGGCTCGCCGTGCCCGATCGAAACGATGAAGCGGGTCGTTTCGAAGATGCATTTGAGCGAGATCACGATCGCCTATGGCATGACCGAGACGAGCCCGGTGTCGTTCCAGAGCTCCACGACTGATCCGCTCGACAAACGCACGACGACCGTCGGACGCATCCAGCCGCATCTCGAGGTGAAGATCGTCGATGCGCTGGGCAACATCGTGCCCGTGGGCGAGACTGGCGAGCTCTGCACGCGCGGTTACTC
>NZ_JALQDP010000060.1:0-281 GCF_023631165.1 Caballeronia sp. AZ1_KS37
GCTCTATTGTCAACTACAGAATGCGGAAGCGCTGAAGGCTTATGGCGCGGGCGCATCGTATGCGATCGGGCCGGCGACCATCGCGCTGACCTATACGCATAGCCGCCTCGAGCATAGCCAGTACTTTGCCGATAGCGCCAATCCGCAGGGCCGCAATATTGCGTTCGATATCGGCGAAGTGAACCTGACTTACGCGGCTACGCCGTTTTTGCAACTGGGGCTCGCCTATATCTATAACAATGCGAAACCCGACGGCGGTTCATCGACGCGTTTTCATCAAG
>NZ_JALQDP010000061.1:0-271 GCF_023631165.1 Caballeronia sp. AZ1_KS37
GTCTGGTTTGAATCGTCATCGATTGCCTGCTTGCCGAGAATGACGAGCTCGGGCTTCTCCTGATCGACCAGCGCCTTCAGGATCTTCGCCACCGCCAGCGGCTGCAGTTCATCAGCGGATTCGACGAGAATCGCGCGATCCGCGCCGATGGCCAGCGCCGTACGCAGCGTCTCCTGACACTGCGTCACGCCGCACGATACGGCGATCACTTCCGTCGCGACACCCGCTTCCTTCAGACGCACCGCTTCCTCAACGGCGATCTCGTCGAAGG
>NZ_JALQDP010000062.1:0-269 GCF_023631165.1 Caballeronia sp. AZ1_KS37
CCACCCCCGCCCCCCCGCAGCCGCAGAACACCCCCCACGCAGGCGATTATAACCCGTAGCGCTTGAAGCCCGATGTGTACGTCAGTGTCTTGGGAAAGGAGAGTTGTATAAGCGTCAGGACCAACGTTGAGCACGGGCGGCTGACCATTACCTCTCAATTATACACATCAGACGCTACCGACCATTGTATCAGCGTGAAGATCTCTCTGCTAGCCGAATCATAACAAATGTGTGTGGGCGGGGGGGTGGCGGGGGGTGCGGGGGGGGGG
>NZ_JALQDP010000063.1:0-265 GCF_023631165.1 Caballeronia sp. AZ1_KS37
TGCTTTCTTTGCTTACTTTCTTTGCAGCAGCAAAGAAAGTGAGTGCCGCCCCGCACAGGGGCAACGCTAATAGACCGCCACGAAAACGGGATCCGGCGAAAAGAAACGAAACGCCAAACCCAGCTTGGCAGCGGCAAAGAAAGTAGGTGCCGCCCCGCACGGGGGCCGTGCTAATAGACCGACGCGATAATGAACTGACCCCGCAAAGTTGGACAGTTTTGGGCTAGGCCGCTAAGGGCTGAGTTCTGTACATCACAGGACTCAG
>NZ_JALQDP010000064.1:0-264 GCF_023631165.1 Caballeronia sp. AZ1_KS37
GCCCGGGACTCAGCAGAGCGTGCGCGGCTTCGAAGAAGTAGGGCCTTTCAAGTACGTTGTAGCGATTCGCTTCTGCGGCCTGCATCCCCGGGTAGTATTCGACGTCGAACGAACGGGCATGGCAGAAGCTGCGCAGCGCGGCGATGTCCCTGTCATCGAATTCCCCGTTTTTGACCAGCAGCGTCGCGGTTTTCCATCCGCGGATCAGCATGAGCCGTCGATATGGTTGTCTTACACCGGCGTTCTCCATCGCCAGTACGGCCG
>NZ_JALQDP010000065.1:0-264 GCF_023631165.1 Caballeronia sp. AZ1_KS37
CTTTCCACAGGCCTCAGCACGGTGACCTCCGGCCTCGACTCGCTGTCGACCTCAACGTCGACAGGCTTGAGCACGGTGACATCGAGCGTCGCGTCGCTTTCCACCGGCCTCAGCACGGTAACCTCCGGCATCGCGTCTCTGTCGACGGGTATCGACACGCTGTCCGCATCCACCTCCACGGCTGTGACAACGCTGTCAACCGGCATCGTTACGCTTTCGACCTCGACTTCGACCGCAGTCGTCTCGTTGTCGACGGGAGTCCAT
>NZ_JALQDP010000066.1:0-263 GCF_023631165.1 Caballeronia sp. AZ1_KS37
CCCGCCCCCCCCGCCCCCCCCCACCCCCCGCTATTTAATTTATGATTCTGCGACAACCGAGATGTACACCCTTATAGAATCGTCGGCAGGGTCAGTTGTGTATTAGAGTCAGATGATTCAGCGCGCGGCGGCGCACTCTGCACGCTCGATGCTGTATCTAATACACATCTCCGAGAACACGAGACTGCCTCTCAGATCTCCGGATGCGTTTTCACTTTGAATAGAGCCGCTGGCAGTCGCGGGGCGGGGTGGGGGGGGGGGGG
>NZ_JALQDP010000067.1:0-261 GCF_023631165.1 Caballeronia sp. AZ1_KS37
ATTAAGAGTTTGGTTTACTAATCCTAATGATTTAGCATAAGGGTCTTTTACAGCATCAACTTGACTTGTCAATAGACCTGAAAGTAAATCAGATATAAATTCACCATTTTCATTAATAATCTTTCCAAGTGAACCATCAGTTACAAATGGAATAGAATAATCATTTAGATTAACTTGAAGATTATATAATTGACCATTTGCATGACCAGTAATATGTACAGCAATTTGACCTACACCACCTTGCGAACCAATATTCTCAAC
>NZ_JALQDP010000068.1:0-261 GCF_023631165.1 Caballeronia sp. AZ1_KS37
CAATAATACCGAAATTACGAACTTTCTCTAGTGGATAATCGCGTTGCATAAATTTTGTTTGTAGAGGATAGCTTACATCAAAAGTAAAATAAATGCAAAATAATATCTATTTTTTGAAATAATCTTTTAAAGCCTCCTCTCCTAGTGGATGATCATGTTTTGGTATCTTAAAACTTTCTTTTATTTCCTTCCAATGATGTTTATTAAATTTCCAATTTATCAAAAAAACAATAATCATAGCTATCGTCGCACCTATTATCG
>NZ_JALQDP010000069.1:0-259 GCF_023631165.1 Caballeronia sp. AZ1_KS37
CGACTGCACCGGTCAGACAGGATGGCGTTTGGTGTAAAACAGGTACATTGACTAGACGCTTCCTTGGAACATTTATGACAAATGGTGCTGGTACTGTTGATGATTCGACTAGCGCTAGGCTGGTAAGTAATGTGGATAATCGTGCACCGGCAATCCTTAGTTCAGAGGATACAACTTCTTCTTACACAACAGCGGCGACTTCAACATTTTACCCACGTACTAACTCTATAGCTTTAGGCATCACTAGAGTGTATATGGT
>NZ_JALQDP010000070.1:0-257 GCF_023631165.1 Caballeronia sp. AZ1_KS37
GCGTACAAATTACGATATACATTTCGGATCGACTTGGAGAAAATGATCCGACGTTGGCCGCTCTCGACAAACTTTCACGCGACCATGCACTGACGGTTCACTTCCTATTGAACGACGTGCGATCCATTTTCGAGATCGCATGGGACGGCAAGCATTTACTGGTGTCGAACGAACCACCATTGGGAGATCGGCGCCAACCGGTCAGCCCGAGAGAATTCAGCGGCTTCTACGTTTCTGAGCCGCGAGCCGTCGAACAC
>NZ_JALQDP010000071.1:0-255 GCF_023631165.1 Caballeronia sp. AZ1_KS37
GATCAACGCGATCCGCGCCCGCTTCGGCGATTCGCTGCCGGTGCGCGGCGATGAAGCCGGTCTGCACTTCGTGCTCGATCTGCCCGATTTCGCCGACGACCGGACGATCGCCGCCACCGCACTGTCCGCCGGTGTCGTGACGCGGCCGCTCGACAACTATTACCTGAACCGGCTCGCGGCGAGAAAGGGGTTGATGCTCGGTTACGCGTGCGTGCCCAACGATCAGATCGCACCTCAGTTCGCAAGGCTCGCGGG
>NZ_JALQDP010000072.1:0-247 GCF_023631165.1 Caballeronia sp. AZ1_KS37
ACCCAAGAAAGTGCAGGCAATCCTCACAATAATGCCACCAAACAAGTCAAAGACCTCCATAGTTTCCTGGGCATGGTCCAGTTCTACAGAGGTCTTGGTCAAGACATAGTGAAATGCTTGCCCCACTCACCTCCTTGGTAGGAGAGTGCGGACATACTAAAGTCACCAGAGCCAAAAAGACCAAGAAATAGGCATGGCACTGGGATGAAGTACATCAAATAGCATTTGACAATGTATAAGCTACAAT
>NZ_JALQDP010000073.1:0-243 GCF_023631165.1 Caballeronia sp. AZ1_KS37
ATACGGAAGAACTCGCCGCGCGACGTGTCGCAGGCCTGCTTCACCAGCGCGACCTTGAGCTTCGACTGGATGAAGCCCTTGCCCTTGACGACGACGATGTCGCGCACGCTCTGCATCGGCGACAGCCCGAGCTCGGCGCCGGTGACGATGGTGGCGAGGATCTCGTGCGGCTTGTTCTTGAGGTGGTCGGGGAAGATGCTCACCCTCGCGAGCACCTCCGCCTGCCGCCATGCGTCGTCGAAG
>NZ_JALQDP010000074.1:0-242 GCF_023631165.1 Caballeronia sp. AZ1_KS37
GTGCGCAATCGCGTGGCGATGCGGCGGCGGATCGGCTCGCTGTCGGGCAAGAGGTTGTCGAAGAAATCCGTGACGACCTGCCCGCGCCACGGCTGATTGCCTGGCGTAAAGGGCAGCGAGAGCGATAGCGGACGGCCCTGCGTATCGGCGATCCAGTCATCGCGATAGACGAGGCGTTCGCCGGCGGGACCGTTCTCCCAGTATCCGACGGGCAGGCCGTTCATCCACAGGTCGAGCCGTCC
>NZ_JALQDP010000075.1:0-240 GCF_023631165.1 Caballeronia sp. AZ1_KS37
GCGGGAGTAGCTCAGTTGGTAGAGCGCAACCTTGCCAAGGTTGAGGTCGCGAGTTCGAGACTCGTCTCCCGCTCCAGATTTTGAAGGTTCTGAGGTCGTCGGCGCTGAATTGGCAAAGCGCAACGCGGCAGCAGTACCGGCAGTAGTTGTATCGCAGGATATTGCGGGAGTAGCTCAGTTGGTAGAGCGCAACCTTGCCAAGGTTGAGGTCGCGAGTTCGAGACTCGTCTCCCGCTCCAG
>NZ_JALQDP010000076.1:0-239 GCF_023631165.1 Caballeronia sp. AZ1_KS37
TCAGATCGTAGAGCGAAGGCGCATACGGACCAACGTAGCAATGGATATAACGCTATCGTCATCGCGTTCATATGCTTGTGCTTCCGGTGGATAGCCGATTTCACCGCGTTCGCGCGCAACGCCGTGCCGAATCTCTCAGTCTGCTTTCGGACCTGGACTGTTGCGAAGCCGTGGGCGGCCTCTGGTCGGCGACGCACAGACAGTGGCGGCGCGCTGCAGGAATATGCAAAGGCCGGCGC
>NZ_JALQDP010000077.1:0-236 GCF_023631165.1 Caballeronia sp. AZ1_KS37
AGCACCGCCTTCGAGAACGGCCGGCGCTCTTAAGGAAGAATAATATCGTCTGACTAGATGTCTAGGAGTGGTTATTAAGAGTCAGTGGTCGCGGTCGCCGCGACTTCAAGGCCGATCCATCCGCCGCCGATCACGACGACTGTCTGATGACTGACTGATATACTCATCTGCCGCTGAAGCCGAGTGTATCAGGGTGTAGTTCTAGTTGCTCGACGCGTCTTCTAAACGTGCGTGGG
>NZ_JALQDP010000078.1:0-234 GCF_023631165.1 Caballeronia sp. AZ1_KS37
TGTTCAGGCAGAACAGCCCGATGAACGTGAGCGTCGCCAGCACGGTCTCTTTCGCGACGATCGTCGACTCGACCTTGAGCAGGCGCTGAAAATCCAGCAGCAAGACGAGCCCGACGAGTACCCCCGCCGCGGCGACGCCGATCACGGCGAGCAGCATGATGCCCCGCGTAACGATGGTCTGCAGCGCGTCGCGGTCGGCGGACGATTCCGCATCCGCAACGAGATTCACGAGTC
>NZ_JALQDP010000079.1:0-233 GCF_023631165.1 Caballeronia sp. AZ1_KS37
CAGCAGCGGCACGATCGTCCCCGACGCCGCGATGCCGAGCCCGATGCCGGTGAAGATCGCACCGCTCGCGAACCCGCGGCGCGACGGCGCGACATGCGCAATGATCGTCGGCGCGGCGAGCACCATCAACGCGCCGCCGGAAATGCCCGACAAGAACCGCCACGTGAAGAACCAGAGAAACGAAACAGGAAACGCGCACGCGATGAAGGCGACGGTCGCGAGCACCATCATCG
>NZ_JALQDP010000080.1:0-233 GCF_023631165.1 Caballeronia sp. AZ1_KS37
CGCCGATGCTAAGCGCAGCGCGCAGCGCGGCCTTGAGCCAGGTCAATGAATGACGCATCTGTTTTCGCGATGCCATCGTTTGATTTGAGTCAACGGAGATCTGCTCCACGATCCGCAGAATCTCCCCATGCAGGCCAGCGCGCAGCGGAAGCGCCGGCAACCGGATCGAACCGACGAGCAGGAAGTGGTCCTCTGGAAGGACACCGGACGGTGCTGCGCGATGACGATACCCG
>NZ_JALQDP010000081.1:0-232 GCF_023631165.1 Caballeronia sp. AZ1_KS37
GGCGATGCCCGCCCATTCGTAGGTACCCCCCCCGATGGTGCCGGCGACCCGGTCCGGCATCACCAGCATGGCGGTGCCGGCTGCGCGCGGCGTCGAGCCCAGCGCCTCGGACACGGTGACCAGGGCCGCCGGCGTACCCGCCGCAAGGGCGGTCGCCAGGGTCGCCGACAGCGTCTCCGATGGGTCCAGGCTCACGGCTGCGCAGGTGGCGCGTCTGCCAGCGCCCGCATCC